>JAKPSO010000401.1 GCA_029571495.1 Pseudomonadota bacterium | reverse complement strand
AGCCCCGTCATCTTCCACACGGCTGTTTCCAGCGAAAAGAGCCCCAGCTCGCGAGCGTAGAGCCCCAGCACACGTGGAAACGTACCCCACAAACGTGGGTGTGGTTTGTCACCGAGCGGGATACCGTCGGAGCCAATCATGGTGTGGTCGAACGCGAGGATGCGTTGCACATCGCCTTCGTCCATCAAAAAATAAATCGCGCTGCCGGGCTGCAAACGCGCTGCCGCTTCTTCGCGCGACACGCCCCATTCAGCGGCGATGTCCGCGAGATCGCGCCCATTGCATTCTGGGTGCGGCGAGCTGGTGTTGATCAGCACGCGACCTTCCAGGAGCGCAGGTTCCGTGCGAATCATCGTCGAGCCCGCCGTGTACGGATAGCAATCGAGACCGATGCATTGATGCTTCATCGTCTCGCTGATGAACGCCAGCGTCTCCGCAGACTTGCCGAAGTTGTGCGTGTTCTGCACTTTGTGATGCGACACGACGACTGGAATGGACAGCGCGCGCCCGATCTGAAACGTCTCGTCCAGCGCTTCGAATACCTTGTCCGCTTCGTCACGCATGTGGGTCACGTAGAGCGCGTTTCGCGCGGTCAGCGGGCGCCCAATTTCGATGATCTCTTCGGTCGTCGCATGCGCCGATGGTGGGTAGAAGGTGCCGGTCGAGAGCCCAATCGCGCCAGCGTTCAGCGCTTCATCCACGAGCGCGCGCATCGCCGCGATTTCGTCAGCGGTGGCAGCGCGATCAAGCGCATTCATCGTGACGGCGCGCAGCGTCGTGTGCCCGACGAGCGCCGCGACGTTCACCGACGACGGCTTCGCGCGTAGCGCATCGAGATACGCAGCGAAGGTCGTGAAGCGGCTCCCCGGCGGCGAATCCACGAGCCCGAGCGGCATCGGCAAATCCATGTCTTGCTTCAGCGGCGCAGCACTGACGCCGCAGTTACCGCCGATGATCGTAGTGACGCCTTGCGACACTTTGAACGTCATATCGGCATGCGCGAGCACCGCTTGATCGTCATGCGTGTGCGCATCGATAAACCCCGGTGCGACGATGCGGCCCGTGGCATCAATCGTCTCGTCGGCGCTGTGCGCGCGCAGGTCGCCGATGGCAGCGACGCGGCCGTCACGCAGCGCGACGTCCGCGATGAAGCGTGGCGCTTTGGTGCCGTCGATGACCGTGCCGCCGCGGATGATGAGGTCGTAATGCGTTGCTTGCGTCATGGTCGATTCACTGTGTAAGTTAGGCGCGCAAAGACGTCCGCGCAGGGCTCAGCATCGCGGCGGTGAGCCCAAATGCGGCGATGGCCGGAGGGATGGCTTCGCCGCGTGCAAGCGCAGCGCATGCCTCGCCCATCGCTGCCGAGGTTTGAATGCCGTATCCGCCTTGCGCCGCGACCCAGAAAAAATTCGGTACGTTCGCATCGAAACCACCGACCAAATCGCCGTCTGCGACAAACGAGCGAAGCCCGGCCCAGGTGCGCGTCGGGCGGCGAATGGCGAGCGTTGTCATCGTCTCGATGCGATCGATTGCGAGCGCAATGTCGAGCTCTTCCGGCTGCACATCTTGCGGTGGCACTGGGTCCGCATTCGCGGGCGAACCGAGCAACATGCCGGCGTCCGGTTTGAAATACCAATCTTCATCCGCGCCTATCGCCATCGGCCACTCTGCAGTTGCAAGTCCCGGCGGCGGAGCGAAGATGAACGCAGAGCGCCGCTTCGGTTGCAAGCCGATGCGCGGCACGCCCGCAAGCGCGGCCACTTCGTCGGCCCAGGCGCCAGCCGCGTTGATGACGACGCGCGCGTCGACTGAATGCGCACCGGCAGTTAAACGCCACACGTCACCCACGCGATCAATCGCGGTCACCGGCGCATCGCACAGCAGCGTGCCACCCGAACGCTTCACGCCGCGCAAGTAGCCCTGATGAATCGCGTGCACGTCCATGTCGGAGGCATCAGGCTCAAGCACAGCGCCGATAACCATCTCGCGCCGCAGCGCGGGCAACATCGTGCAGGCTTCGTCAGCGCTCAGACGTTTTGCGCGTGCGGTGACGGCGCTTAGCACCCGCCAGTGCTCTTCGAGTGGTTCTTCTTGCCCGAGCGTCGCCACGATCATCGCGCCGCGTGGCGTGAGAAGC
>JAKPSO010000398.1 GCA_029571495.1 Pseudomonadota bacterium | reverse complement strand
TGCCCCATAGCGATTGCCACGCGGAACGCATGATGTAGTCGTTGGTGTGTGCTTGACCAATGTTGGCCGGGAAGTAGAACCAACCGTTCACGGCTCGCGCCCACGGGCGCTCAACATGCCAGCGCAGCGCAGGTAGCGCGTCGCGCGCAGCGCGCGCGAGTCCACGATTGGTGTCGGCATCGTTCTTCGACAGGTCCATTCCTGCGCCAATGTTGACCGTCTTGAAGCCTTGCAGCAGGATGTCATCTGAGGCGCGCGGCGGGCTTTCACTGAGCATGTGATTCATGATGATGAACGGACGCAGCGGACTGCCCACGGAGCGGGTCACGTCATAGACGTTGTAGTCGTTGGGCACGAAATTGCGTCCGGCCAGATAGTCGTCAAGCGGTGTGAATTTCGCCTGCGCAAACTTTGCTTTGGCCCACGCGACCTCCTTCGGATCGTCCTGATCTATACGCAAGCGGATCAACGCGAAAATCCATTTCTGCTCACACTGCAGAACACGCTCAAATTTCCCCTCCGGCACTGTACCTTTCCAGCCGGGGGGCAGCAGCAGGAAATTGCCCCAAATCGGCCCACCCGAGCGCTTACTGATGTACGCAAAGTTGTTGGTGTAGAAGTCCGACAACTGAACCGAAAAATTATGGCCCTCGGGGTCGTGGGTAGAAAGCACCATGGGGCCGTTGCGCAGATCAACAAACCCGCCAGCGTAGACGGTATCCGTATTGAAGGAGCCGCCGTCACGGTAGTTGGACGTGGCGACGAAGTCCTTCGGGGAAATCCATGAATTGAGCGGCCTCAGCGCTGAGTTCGGATCTTTGGCCCACTTCCATCGAATGTTCGCAAAGTAGATCAGCGGGAAGCCATACTCAAATGCCTGCATCCCGATTGCGTAGGCGTGCGCTTCGCGTGGGTTGCCGATGCCTTCTTGCCCCTTGAGCATGTCGAGTTGCCCGGCGTAAGTCGTGGCGGTCTTGGGAGTTTGAGCAAAAAGCTCGGAACTTCCGGCGAGACCCGCACCGGCAGCCAAAAGCGTGTGTTTGAACAAGTCGCGTCGTTTCATGAGGCTCTCCGGTAGCGTGGATCTAGCGTTAAAAAAGCGATGCATCGAGCGATCAGCGCCTGCGCTTGCAACGTTCGTCGAATCGATTGCCAGGCTGTAGTTATTGAAGTCGGGCGGCGTCCAGCCGGTGTGGCTGTGCGCGGTTCATCGGTACTTCGCGAACGGTGTCGTGACGCGCCTTGGATGGCCCGCGTAGTGAGCAAGCCTCAGCAATCGCATTTGTCGAATGGCCGGCGGGCGCGTCAATCGCGCGATGCAAATCCATATCTCCTCCTTGCCCGAAACGGGGTGGCGCCGGTGGCCGGCTGCTCATTAGTTCCGCACGTTAGACAAAAGCCAAAAATAAGTCCAATGCATTGATATCATCATGACGATAACTAGGAGGCATGATGATTAGTCTACGCCAGCTCCAACATCTGCTCGCAGTCGCGGAACATCGAAACTTCGGGCGAGCGGCCGACGCGCTGCACATCACGCAGCCTGCGCTGTCGCGCAGCATTCAGGCAATCGAAGCGATCGTGGGCGCATCGTTGTTCGACCGTAGCCGCACTGGCATCGAGCCCACCGAAATCGGACGCTTGCTGATACGGCATGCTGATCAGCTCAGTGCGTCGGCGCGCGACCTCGATCGCGAAATTCGATTGGCGAAGGGCCTCGATCTGGGCGAGCTGCGTATTGGTGTCGGGCCGTTCGGTGGTTCAGCGCTTATTGGCCCCGTGATCGGACGCCTCAACCAACTGCATCCGCGATTGCGAGTGCGACTCATCGTCGCGCCTTGGCAGGAATTGCCGGAGCGTGCGCGTGCACGCGAAGTCGATGTCCTCGTGGCGGAGCTTACCGAAATCCATCGATTCGAGGACTTTCAGTCGGTGCCGCTCGCCGAACACGCAGCGATCCTAGTGTGCCGACCCGATCATCCGCTGTCAAAACTCGCGGCGCCGCAGGGCGAAGACATGTTTGCGTACCCGCTGGCGGCACCGCGACTGCCTGCTGAGGCGCACCACCGACTGCTTGCAGGTGCTGCAGCGGCCTCAGGTGTGGCCCCGCCACGCGATGGGCCGGTCGGTATCGAATGCGACAGTTCCAGTGTTCTAAAGAGCATTCTGATGCACTCTGACGCGGTGTCGATGATGCCTAGGTTTATGGTCGATGCCGAAGTTCGTAGCGGTCAACTTGTCGCGCTGCCTGCCATTGACCTGGGGATTCGGACGCACTTTGGCGTTGCATGGCTGCGCAATCGCTCTATGTCGGGTCCCGGCCTGAAATTCATAGAACTCTTACGTGAGCACGACGCCGCGTTGGCATTGCCTGCCGAAAGCGCGTAACGCTCGCCGAGCGGCCCGGCGGGGAGCATTGACGGAACAGGCGCTGACGCTGGCGCAACCGTATGCGATGGCGATGGTCTTTTTGCGGCGAGCGCATGGGTTGGGCGAGCAATCCGTTGGCGGATTTGGGACGCATGCAATTCGCGAGTGGAACCTAGACGCTTGTCAGCGAGTAGCAGCTTTTGAGCCCCGTCGACCGCTAGTCGGTCGTTTCGGGCCAAAAACGCCATTTGTTGATAACCCAGCTTATTCGCTCGAAATGACCGCTGGACTGTCGTTTCATTGGAAAAGCTGTTCCCCACGTGAAACACTGGCGTCCGCTTGCAGCAGCTTGCCTGCGGGGTGAATCCGATGAAACCCCAAAACTTATAATTGAAGGTTCCCCAAGAAAAAGAAAGCAGTTTCCATGACTACGTTGGTAGTAGTTCGCAAAGGCAACATGGCCGCCATCGCAGCCGATTCGCTCACCACGTTTGGTGACACCCGACTCTCAGACGCGTTCGACGCCTCCTCCGAAAAAATGGTGCATTACGGTGATACCGTGATCGCGCTCTGTGGCAGTGCCGCGCATCAGCTCGTTTACGAAAACCTGCTCTCCACCGCCAAAGACCTGAACTTCAACAGCAAGTCCGAGATCTTCGAAACGTTCCGCAAACTGCACGGCATTTTGAAAGATCAGCACTTCCTGAACCCGAAGGAAGAAGACGAAGACGCGTACGAAAGCACGCACATCACAGCGCTGATCGCCAACCCCACGGGGATTTACGGCATTTATTCGATGCGTGAAGTATTCGAGTTCAAACGCTTCTGGGCCGCCGGTTCGGGCCGCGAATACGCGCTGGGCGCGATGAACGCGCTCTACGACAAGCTCGACACGGCGGAGGCGATTGCACGTGCAGGGATCGAGAGTGGCGCGACGTTCGACAAGAACTCGTCGTTGCCAATGCAGGTGATCACATTCCCAATGCAACCGTTGGTGGCCTAAGCGGCCGGACAAAGAAAGTAGAAAGAATGGATCGCACGACCGCTGGCTTCGACCAGCTCACGCGCTTTTGGCTGGAGACAGCACCCGCGCGTGGCGTGGTCGCGCGGTTGGACGAGAGCCTCATCGCGGCGCTGAAAGAGCACGCCTATCCAAGTGCTGTGGCGTCGTGCTTGCGGCAGATGGCCGGTGCCGCAGTGTTGCTCGCGAGCAATTTGAAGCAAAAGGCGCACATTGTGTTGCAGGCACAGGGCGCGGGCCCGGTGCCGCTCCTATGTGTTGAAGCAACGGACGGCTTGACCTTTCGTGCGTACGCAAATGTCAGCGAGACGGCGAAGATTGAGGCGAACGCGGACCTGCTAACCCTCGTCGCACCGGATGGCGATGGCCGCATAGTGCTCTCGATTGTGCCTGCGGTGGGTCAAACGTACCAAGGCATCGTCGGCTTGCAGCACGGCAGCGTGCAGGCGCTCCTCGAAGATTACTTAACGAATTCGCAGCAAACGCAGACTCGCCTGTGGCTTCGCGAAGACGGCGAGGCCATCGAAGCGATGCTCCTGGAGCGTTTGCCCGAGAAAGCGAGTGCGGAAGCGAACGCCGCGTGGGACGCGGTCGTCGCGCAAGCCGAGACCATGTTCGTGGAGCCCTTCATGCCGTTTCCGTATGCGCAGTGGCTGCAATTTGCGTTTCCGGGACATGACGTAAAAGTGCATCCGGCGCAAGCGCTGGCCTTCGCCTGCGCGTGCAGCTTTGATCGCGTGCTCAATGCGCTAAAACTCGTCGGCGAGGCAGAGTTGAGACCCCTTCTTGAAGAGAAGCACGTGATCGAGACGCGCTGCGAATTTTGCGGTGCGCAATACGTTGTGAGCGAATCGCAGTTGCTTGCTCTCTTTAGCGACGCCACCGCGAATCGCGTGCCCGGCACCGATACGCTGCAATAAGCGAAAACACCGATGACCGATTCGCTCGCTGTGCGCATCGATAAATGGCTCTGGGCCGCACGCTTTTTCAAGACGCGCTCGCTCGCGACCGACGCCATCGACGCCGGCCATGTGCGCCGCGGAAGCGTCGGCTCGATTAGCGGTGATCGCGTGAAACCGGCGCACATCGTTCGCATTGGCGACAGCTACGCCGTACAACGTGGCGAAAGTCTTCATGAAATCGTTGTCACCGCCGTGTCTGACCGACGGGGCTCCGCGACCGACGCCGCGAAGCTCTACCGCGAAACCGACGCGAGCATTGCTGCGCGCCTCGACAAGCAAGCCGTCCGTGCTGTTGCCAATGCCGCCCAACCACCGCTGCGCGGGCGGCCTACCAAACAAGATCGTCGCAAGCTGGCAGAATTGTTCGCGAAAAATTATGCAGGCAATGATGGAAGCTAAGACCCACTGTTCTCACGCCAGCGCGCAGAAAATTTCTCCAACATGAGTTTGACGTTTACTGGCGAGCGCTTCGTGCCCGAATGTGCGGG
>JAKPSO010000376.1 GCA_029571495.1 Pseudomonadota bacterium | reverse complement strand
CGGCGGATGAGTTCGATCTGCAAGTGATTCAATGGATCGAGATACGGGAAGCGATTGCGGATTGATCGCGCGAGCGTCGGGTTGTCGGCGAGTGGTGCCGCACCGACGAGCGTTTCGTAAGCGGACTTCGTGCGTTCCCACTCGACGTGAATGGCGCTCCACACGCGATCGCGAATCGTTTTGTCTTGCACCAACGACGCGTACGCCGCGCCGATCTGCATGTCGGTCTTTGAGAGCACCATGCCGAGGTTCGAGAGCACCGCCGCAAAGAACGGCCAGTCTTTCGCCATCTCCTGCAAGTCCGCAAGCGCCGTTGGTTCTTCGTCGAGCAACTTCGCAACCGCGCTGCCAAATCCATACCAACCGGGCAGCGCTATGCGCGCCTGTGCCCAGCTAAACACCCACGGAATCGCGCGCAGGTCCTCGATTCGCGTGCTCGATTTGCGCGAGGCCGGACGCGAGCCGATGTTGAGCTCTGCTATTTCCTTAATCGGCGTGCTCTCGCGGAAGTACGTGACGAAACCGTCGTCGCCGTAGACCAACGCACGATACGAATCAAACGCATAGGCGCTCAGTCGCTCGGCGAGCGCTTCAAAGCGCGCTTGGCGTTTCGAGTCACCGATGACGTTCGGCAGCAGCGTGCTCTCCAGTACCGCAGCGAGTAATGTTTCAAGATTGCGCTGCGCGAGATCCGGGTCGCCGTATTTGCTCGAAATAATTTCGCCTTGTTCCGTGAGGCGCAAGAAACCGTTCACTGCGCCCGCGGGCTGCGCGCGAATCGCCTCGTAGCTCGGACCACCACCGCGTCCGACGCTGCCGCCACGACCGTGGAACAAACACAAACGAACGCCGTGTTGTGCAAAGGTTTCGACAAGCGCTGCTTGCGCTCGGTAAAGCGCCCAGTTCGCGGTGAAGTAGCCGCCGTCTTTGTTGCTGTCGCTGTAGCCGAGCATGATCTCTTGCGCGTCGCCTTGCGCTTTGAGCCAACGGCGATAGAGCGGATGCGCAAACGCAGCAGTCATCACTTTCGGCGCGGCTTCCAAGTCTTCAATCGTCTCAAACAGAGGCGCAATCGCGACCGCGAGATGCGGCACTTCACCGCCGCGCGCAAGGCCCACTTCTTTACACAGCGTCGCGACTTCAAGCAAATCCGACAGTGATTCGCCCATCGAAATAATCATGCGCGGGAGCGCCGCCGGACCGAATCGCGCGTGCACTTCTGCGGCCTTGCGAAATATCGCCAGCTCCGAGAGCGCGGTCTCCGAGAGCTTCATGTACGGGCTCGCCAGCAGCCGCGCGCTTTCAAGCTCGCGACTCAGCAGCGCTACCTTTTCTATTCGGCGCTGTCCGAAGACGAAAAGGTAGCGCTGCTGAGTCGCGAGCTTGAAAGCGACGACCGACTCGTGCACCGTCGAGTTCTGCCGCAGGTCCACCGGCGCGAGGTGGAAGCCAAAAATTTGCACCGCGCGCCGGAGCGGCAACACGCGCGCATCGGCGATCACTTGCGAGCCGTGCTGCGTGAGCGAATCGGCGATCACATCGAGG
>JAKPSO010000360.1 GCA_029571495.1 Pseudomonadota bacterium | reverse complement strand
ATGTGTCCTCCGAAGGTCGCTGGCTGCCCACTACCTCGGTCGATCAGTACGTCGCAACGCTCGCGACGTGGTTCGGCGTGCCCGCAGCGCAACTCACAAGCGTCGCGCCGAATCTGGACGCATTCGCCGTCAAAAACTTGGGGTTTGTGTAGCTCAATCCGAGCAATTTCAATAGATTCGCAGTCGCTCAGAGTACGATGGCCATTACAACTTTTCGTATCTATCGACCAACAGGCGGCGCTTTCAACCGCATTTGCGCACTAGTCAACTACTAGGTAAAAGCGGCTGCAAGTGCCGTCCTGCCGTCGCTTAAAGCAAAAAGCTGTAAGCCAAGGCGAGTCACAGCACCTCAGGTCACCGACCCGCCAACGCCCGAATCTGCGCAAGCGTCGCGTCCGACACGTTCAGCCCTTCGCGCGCGGCCTTGGCGGCGAGCGCGTAGCGGCGTGCGCCCGGGAGCCGAACGTCAGCGTCTTCCAACATTGCGGTGATGAGCGTTTCGACGCGCTCGGCAAACACGTCCGCGCCGCCCATTGCGTTTGGGTTGATGACTAAAAAGAGTTGGCCGAGCTTGGGCTTGTTGCCTTGTACGTCAAAGAACGAATCGGCCTCGAAACCAAAATGAGCGCCGGTCAGCGCCGTCACCAAAAGCTCGATCGTCAGCGCAAGCATTGCGCCTTTGACGCCACCTGCAGGTGCCATGCTGCCTTTGAGGCCTGCCGCCGGGTCAGTCGTCGGGTTGCCGGCGGCGTCGAGCGCCCAGCCAAGCGGAATCGCTTTGCCTTCCTTCGCTGCGACCATCAATTTGCCGCGCGCGACCTCTGAAAGCGCGAGGTCGATCGCGAGCGGATCGGCGCCCGTGCGCGGGAACATGGCCGCGACGGGGTTGGTACCAAAGAGAGCGCGCTTGCCGCCCCATGCATTCATCGCGGCCGGCGAATTAGAGAACGCGAGGCCGACCATGCCGCGAGCAGCGACGGCTTCGAGGTGATAAATCGCTGCGCCAAAGTGATAGCTGTTGGTCACCGCGGCGAGGCCGATGCCGTGCGCGCTTGCCGCATTGATCGCCGTTTGGATTGCGAGGTCACAGGCAGGAAACGCGAAGCCATCGGCGGCGTCGATGATCGCCGTTGCACCGTGATGCTTCACCACAGTTGGCACGGCACCCCCTACCACGCGACCGGCCCCCATGTGCCCCGCGTATTGCGCCACGCGCGAGAGGCCGTGGGACGCCGTGCCCTGCGCTTCCGCATAGACGAGCGCCTTCGCAGTGGATTGCGCGGAGCTGGCGGAAGCGCCAGCTTTTTCGAGTGCGGCGGCGGTGAGGGCGGTGGCTTCGGCGATCGTGATATTTGCCATGAATCTAGCCTTTCAATTCTGCGATGACCGCCGCCGCGATCATTGACGACACGCGCACGTTTGCCTCAAAGGTTACGCCCGCGATGTGCGGCGTGAGTACGAGATTGGGACAACCGTCGTACACGGTCGACGCCGGTAGTGGTTCGTTCGCGAACACGTCGATCGCCGCACCGCCGAGCGCGCCGGAGCGCAACGCCGCAGCAACGGCAGCGTCGTCCACGATGCCGCCACGCGCGGTGTTGATAAGCACTGCGCCATGTTTCATTTTCGCAATGCGCGCGCCATCAAACAAATTCTTCGTGCTGTCCACCAGCGGCACATGCAAGCTCACGACGTCGGCGAGCGAGACAAGGTCATCAAGCGAGACGCGTGCGGCAGAGCACTCACCCCAGACCGGATGGTCCGCAGGCAAGGCGGGGTCGTACGCGATCACGCTCATGCCCACGGCGCGCGCGAGTCGCCCCGTGAGTTGCCCGATGGAGCCAAAGCCGACGAGGCCGATCATCGCGCCCATCGTTTCGCGACCGTTTGAAAGCGCATTGCGCGGCCATTTGCCGGATGCAACGTCGGACGTACTTTGATAGCTCGCGCGACGCAGCATCATCGCGGTGCCGACCACGTATTCGGCCACTGCCAACGCGTTCGCGCCTGTCGCCGGAATGACCTTCATGCCGCGCGCTTCGCAGGCACGAACGTCAATGTTGTCGAGCCCTACACCCAAGCGCCCGATCACACGTGCCTTGCGGCAGGCCGCGAGCAAATCGCCGCGAACTTGCGTGCGATTTCTGACGATGAACGCGTCGCAATCGGCGACCGCTGCGGCGAGCGCGACGGGTTGATCGACGAGCTTAGCGTCGTAGAGCACGTTGCCCGCGCCGAAAGCGGTACGCAAATGGTCGACGGCTGCGTCGTCCATGAATTCAGAAATGACGATTTTCATGTGATGGTCCGTTTTGTGAAGTTTGCGACGTCAGCCGCGCTTGCACTTTTCGATGATGTTGGTATTCTACGAAACTCATCTATATCATCTAGATGACTTAGGTTCTGCCTCTTTCGGTCACGAAAGCGGCGGTGAAGCCCCACGGAATTGTCCAGGAATCCAGGAAAAGCAATGATTCATTTTTTAGTGCATGAAAAGGGTGACGGCGTCGGCGTCGTCGTTGTCGAGGGCTGCAAGAGCGGCCAGAAAGCCATTGGCTGGATGATGGAACCAGATTCAACGGTCAACGTCGTGTTGAAGAGCGACATTCCGATCGGCCACAAAGTGGCGCTGAAAGATTTCAAGGTGGGTGAGACCGTCATCAAGTATGGCGTGGATATCGGCAAGGTGGTGGCGCCGATCAAGAAGGGGGAGCACCTGCATGTGCATAACGTCAAAACCAAGCGCTGGTAGCCCGCACTTGATGTGGCCCGTGATGCGTCGTTGCGGCGGGCCTTGTGTACCGCTCCGCTCAACGTACACGGCGGCCCGCCGCGCCTAGCCTGACGGGCCAAATCAAGCGCCTCAACTTCTTTGAAAGTATCAAAAACATGATTTCCAAAAAAACCAAATTCTGGGGATACCGCCGCGAGAACGGTCGTGTGGGTGTCCGCAATCACGTCATCATCCTTCCCGTAGATGATCTGTCTAACGCCGCCGCCGAGGCCGTTGCCAACAACATCAAAGGCACGATGGCGATTCCGCATCCTTATGGTCGCCTTCAGTTTGGCGCAGACTTGGAGCTGCACTTCGCCACGCTCATCGGCACCGGCTCGAACCCGAACGTGGCAGCGGTGGTCGTGATCGGCATCGAGAGTCAATGGACGCAAAAGATCGTCGAAGGCATCGCGAAGACTGGCAAGCCCGTCGTCGGCTTCGGCATCGAAGGTCACGGCGATCATCAAACGATCATGCACGCCTCCGCTGCTGCGAAAAAGTTTCTGCAAAACGCCAGCGAAATTCACCGTGTCGAATGTCCAATCAGCGAGCTATGGGTTTCCACCAAATGTGGCGAATCGGACACGACGTCGGGCTGCGGCGCGAACCCCACGGTCGGCAACGCGTTCGACAAACTCTATCCGCTGAAAACGACGCTGCTGTTCGGTGAAACCTCCGAAATCACGGGCGGCGAAAAACTCCTCGAAGCGCGCTGCCGCACGCCGAAAGTGTGGAAAGACTTCATGTTCATGTTCGATCGCTACCAAGCGATGATCGAGCGCCACAAGACAAGCGATCTTTCTGACAGTCAACCGACCAAAGGCAACATCGCGGGCGGGCTCACCACCATCGAAGAAAAAGCTCTCGGCAACATTCAGAAAATCGGCCGCAAGTGCAAGATCGACGGCGTGCTCGACAAGGCCGAAGTGCCGACCGGCCCTGGCTTGTGGTTCATGGATTCGTCGTCCGCCGCTGCGGAGATGGTGACACTCTGCGCTGCGTCCGGTTACGTCGTTCACTTCTTCCCAACGGGTCAAGGCAATGTGATCGGCAATCCGATTCTGCCGGTGATCAAAGTGTGCTCGAACCCACGCACTGTTCGCCAGATGAGCGAACACGTTGACGTCGACACATCGGGACTGTTACGTCGCGAAATGACGATGGACGACGCCGGTGATGCGCTGCTCGAAAACATGATGCGCACCATCAACGGCCGCTTGACGTGCGCCGTAGCGCTCGGCCACCGCGAATTCGTATTGACCCGTCTCTACGAATCGGCCTAACGGCTCGCTAGTGCGCCTAGCGGCGCGCTAGCCGAACGACCGCCACCGCTGAAGGCGCCGAAGTCGTCGAGCGACACACCATCAACCAAGGAGAGATCACATGCAAGAGAAGACAGTCATGGAGCGCCGCCGATTCATGGAGGTGGCGAGTCGTTATGGTTTCACCGTCGCGGTGCTCGCGGGCACCGGTGGCATGTTGTGGAGCGACGATGCGATCGCACAGATGTCCAAAGAGGACGAGGCGAGACGCAAAGCAGCGAAATTCAACATGATGTTCGCCACGGAATACAAGATTGAAGACGTCGTGCGTTACCCCGTCATGCAAGCCGCGTTCC
>JAKPSO010000342.1 GCA_029571495.1 Pseudomonadota bacterium | reverse complement strand
AGCGCGCCATCGGGCGATTTGTTTTGGTCCCGCCTGTTGCGAGCACCGGAGGATCAGGGCGAAAACGTAGCCGCTCAGCGGCGAGGCTTCAGTGCAGGCTAACTTGCGTAGCAAGTTAAGCGAAGCGGGCCGAAACTAATGTCGGGGTCGCCTTTTTGGGTTACCTTTTTGGCGAAGCAAAAAGGTGACTGGCGCCGCGCGGCCATAGAGCGCGCTAGTGGCAAACAACAATCTTCATTGCATCAGATTCTTCGAAAAGCGCAAGGCGAACTGGAATCTCACCCCAACGACGCCAACCCAAACCGAATGCGTTTGTCGGCGCCAACTTCACGCGTTAAGCGCCCGATACGCCAGCCGTGATTGACGTGCGCGACCGCCTCCGCGATGGCGAAGAACAGTTGGTGATTGTCGAGTTTGCGGCGGAAGAGAACGGGGATCAGTTCGGCCGCAGTTTTCGGGCTGTCGAGCACCGCCGCGTAGAGATCGTTCATGCGATCTTCGTGGTGCGTCTCTAGCGCTTCGACGCGCGCTTTGATACCCCGAAACGGCAGCCCGTGCGATGGCAACACCAGCGTGTCGTCTTCACAATATTTGAACGCTTGCAGCGAGTTCACGTACTCCGACACCGGATCGGTCAGTGGCGTCGCTGGCCACACGTTTACGTTCGTCGAAATTTTCGGCAACAGCATGTCGCCGGAGATCAACACCTTCAGTTCCTCACAGTAGAAACTTAAATGCTCAATCGTGTGGCCGTAACCGACGATCGCCGTCCAAAACTTGCCGCCGATTTCGAGCGTGTCGCCGGGCGTGATGCGGTTGCAGCATGGGGGTCGCGTCGGCACGCCGCCGCTGTAGGTGTTGCCACGGTTTGCCGTCACGTCGATTTGTTCTTCGGTCAGGCCATGTGCGCGGAAGAAATCCGCAAGCGCACTGCGCTGATATGGACCCGTGCCGTTGGCGACGTGATGCGCGGCGAGGAGCTCCATCAAACTCATCTCGACGATGATCGGCCCTTCGTTGGTCGCGAAACGCTCTGCGAGCCACTGCGCGTTGCCAATGTGGTCGGGGTGATAGTGCGTGAGGATGATGCGCGTGATCGGGCGACCGCCCAACGTGGTCTTGAAATGTTGCTCCCACAGCGCGCGTGTCGCCTCAATCCCAAAGCCCGTGTCGATGACGGCCCAACCATCGGCCTCTTCGATCAACCACAAATTGATGTGATCCAGCGCGAATGGCAACGGCATGCGAATCCACTTCACACCGGGTGCGATGTCGATGAATTCACCCGGAGCGGGCGGGGCGTCGTGTGGGAAGGTGAGTGCAGCATTCATAACTTCGATGCTAGCGGAATGGCGCGCTGGTTGACGCACGCGTCAACGTCACGCGGAGTTGCCGGTTGTCATTTTTGGCTGGCGCCATTTTCGGCGCAGCCGGGAATCCAGACGTTGGCGCGCGTGCCGCTGGCTGATTTTGTGATGCCTCCACCGTTCTGGATTCCCGCCTTCAGCGAGAATGACGGCATATAGAGGAGGATCGTATGAGTTCAAATTTCAAAAAGCGTCGCGCGCTGCTGTCTGCCGCCGCCGCATTGCCCATGCTGGCAACACTGCCGCGCGCAGCCCTTGCACAAGTGCCTGCGCAGTCAAAAATCATCGTC
This sequence comes from Pseudomonadota bacterium, assembly GCA_029571495.1. Taxonomy (GTDB): domain Bacteria; phylum Pseudomonadota; class Gammaproteobacteria; order Burkholderiales; family Casimicrobiaceae; genus Casimicrobium. The sequence continues at coordinate 2,405 of JAKPSO010000342.1, read as the reverse complement.
GGCTTTGCTGCGGGCGGCGGTGCCGATCTGATCGCTCGCATGCTCGCCGACAAAATGCGCGAGGCTCTCTCGCCGGGAGCGCAAATCATTGTCGAAAACAAAATCGGCGCGGCAGGGAAAATCGCCGTTGACGCTTTACGCGCGTCGCCCGCAGACGGCAGCGCGATGCTCCTCGCGCCGCTCGTCACGCCCGTGCTCTCGCAGCTCACGTTCAAGAACCCCGGCTACAACCCCGCGACCGACATGACACCGATTGGCATGGTCGGCCTGTTCCAATTCGCACTCGCCGTGCCGCCGAATCATCCAGCGAAAACGATGACGGAATTTGTCGCGTGGCTCAAGGCAAACAAAGACAAAGCGAACTACGGAAGCCCCAGCCCCGGCAGCCTGCCGCACTTCTTCGGCATCATGCTGGGCCGCGCGATTGGCGTGGACATGGTGCACGTTGCTTACAAGGGCGGCGCGCCGATGTTGAACGACTTGATGGGCGGCCAAATCGCGTGCGGCATGGACACCCATATCGAACTGATCGAGCTGCACAGGACGGGCAAGATTCGCATCCTCGCCTCATTCGCCGAAAAGCGTAGCGCCACGCTGCCCGACGTGCCGACGATGTTGGAGCTTGGCTTCAAAGACGCGGTTGGCAGCGGGTGGTACAGCCTGTGGGCGCCCGCGAAAACGCCGGCAGCGACGATTACCGCGTTGAACAAAGCGCTCAATGTCGCGTTAGCAAACGCGGACGTGAAAGAGAAGCTGCTGCGCACAGGCACCGAACCCGCCACCAGCACGCCCGAAGGATTGGAGAAGTTTCGTTTGGCTGAAATTGAGAAGTGGCGGCCGGTGATTGCGGCTTCGGGGTTTAGGGCGGATTGACTAGGCCGTGCAGCGCGAGCGACGCCTTCTCCCCTCTCCCCACACGGGTGAGGGCGGTTATTTGACGAATCGAGCCTGCACGACACCGTTCGTGGTGAGCTTGTCGAACCATGAACGCGTGGCAAATGACAAGAGCCTTGATGCCAGCGTCCGCGCCACGTGCCCCGCGTTGCCATTTCGAGTCTGACGCGATAAAACAAACCGCTTGCAACGGAACGCTAAGTCGCATGGCAAACATGCAGTTGGCAGCTTGCACTATCAAAAGCTATACGTGCCAAGCGCACGCAAAACACGTTAGGCGTCATAGAACACGCGCAGTAAACATGAAGCTACTCCTCACCTCCGGCGGTGTCTCGAACGCCAGTATTCGCGGCGCACTGGAAGGGCTCCTCGGTAAGCCTTTTGGCGAGTGCAATGCCTTGTGCATCCCCACTGCCGAGTATGGCCACCCCATGTGCACACCTGCGTCAGCCTGGCGCTTTGTCTCCGGCAAATCGTCCACGCCCATGAACAACTTGGGCTGGAAGTCTGTTGGCCTCCTAGAACTCACTGCGCTCCCCAGCATGGGCAATGAGCGATGGAAAACGTGGGTGAGCGACGCAGACGTTCTGCTCGTCGACGGAGGTGACGCGTGCTACTTGTCGTACTGGATGAATCAATCCGGGCTGGCAGCACTGCTGCCGACACTTCCCGACAAAGTCTGGGTTGGCGTAAGTGCTGGGAGTATGGTCATGACGCCGCGCATTGGCGAAGACTTCGTGAACTGGAAGTCCCCCAGCGGCAACGACAGCACTTTGGGCGTGGTCAACTTTTGCATCTTTCCGCATTTGGGTCATGAACTGATGCCCGAGAACACGATGGCGAATGCCGAGCGCTGGGCCAAAGGCATCGGCGGGCCAGCGTATGCAATCGATGACCAAACCGCGATAAAGGTGGTTGGTGACGCCGTCGAAGTTGTTTCGGAAGGAAACTGGAAGTTCTTGCCGTGAGTTGTCCAGAAGCGCGGCCCAACCGCTCGCTCAAACCGATTTTCACGGCCACGCACAGATAAGAGAAACACCATGTCCAAACTCCGCGTAGAAAGCTTCACCATCTCTCTCGACGGTTTCGGCGCTGGCCCGGACCAGGACATCAACAACCCGCTCGGCGTCGGCGGTACTTCGCTTCATGGCTGGGCGATGTCCACACGAACGTTTCAGAAGAACGTGTTCGGTGGCGATGGCGGATCGACGGACGGCGTCGATGAAGAATTCGCCGCGCGAGGCTTTCAGAACTTCGGCGCATGGATTCTGGGCAGGAACATGTTCGGGCCGGTTCGCGGACCGTGGCCAGATGAGACCTGGCGCGGCTGGTGGGGCGAGAATCCTGTCTATCACGTCCCGGTGTTCGTGCTGACCCACCACGCACGCGCACCGCTGGTCATGGAAGGCGGGACGACGTTTCACTTCGTGACAGAAGGCCCTGTCGCCGCGCTCGAACGCGCCCGCGAGGCGGCAGGAGGCAAGGACGTGCGAGTGGGCGGCGGCGTCAAC
>JAKPSO010000297.1 GCA_029571495.1 Pseudomonadota bacterium | reverse complement strand
GGTGACGTAGTGACGGTGCGCTCGCGCTTCGACGCGCGCACTTGGCCGGGCTTTGATTCGCTTCCGGATTACACATTCAGTCTGCCGCTCTACGATGACGATGACAGCAGCAAACGGAAGAAACGCGAAGGCAAGCAACCCGATGGCGAAGATCAGTCGCTCGCGTTGTCGACGGCTGGCGCCGCGCGTGTAGCGCTTCCGACGCCGAAAGTTGATCGACCGCATTCGCTAGTCGCCGACGTCGAATACAAGGACCCGAACGGCGAAATTTACACCTCGCAAGCGCGCACGACCGTGTGGCCGGCGTCGGTGCTGGTCGGCATCAAAACGGCCGATTGGGCCATGGCGCGCGAGAAGCTCGGGTATGACATCATCACCACCGACGTCACGGGCAAAGCCGTCGGCGGCGTTGCATTCAAAGTACGCGGCAAAAATCGCACGTGGGACGCGTATCGCAAGCGCAATATTGGCGGCTTCTACAGTTACGAATCCACCGAGAAGAAGAGCGATCTTGGCGTGTTGTGCGAAGGCAAGTCAGATCGCAGCGGCAAATTTAGCTGCACCAGTAGTGTGTCCGCCTCCGGCGAAATTCAGTTGACGGCAGAAGTTGCCGACAGCGGCGGCCGCACCGCGAGCGCGGGCACATCTATGTGGGCCTCCAACGGCGACGACTGGATGTTCCGCTCGGAAAGCTCGGATCGCATTGATCTGTTGCCAGAGAAGAAGCGCTACGAGCCGAACGAAAAGGCACGCTTTCAGGTGCGCATGCCGTTCCGCGAAGCGACCGTATTGGTGACCGTCGAGCGTGATGGCGCGGTGTTGTCGAGCTTCGTCACCAAACTCTCTGGCAAGTCCGCCGTGATTGAAGTGCCGGTGAAAGAAGAATGGGCCCCTAACGCCTACGTTTCGGCGCTCTTAGTGCGTGGTCGCGTCGGCGCCCCCGCCCCGACGGCGATGATTGATCTGGCGAAGCCCGCATTCAAACTCGGCATTGCCAATGTCGATGTCAACTGGCAACGCTACGGGCTCAACGTTGCTGTGACGACTGACAAGCCGGAATACCAAACGCGCGACAAGTCGCAGGTGAAAGTGAAAGTGACGCGCGCAAACAACAACCGCGCGGGCGACAACGCGGAGTTAGTAGTGTTCGCGATTGATGAAGCCTTGCTGGAACTGCAAGGCAACAACACGTGGAAATTGCTCGAAGCGATGATGAAACGTCGTGATTACGGCATCACCACCGCGACGGCGCAGATGCAGGTCATCGGTAAGCGCCACTTCGGCCGCAAGGCGCTGCCACCGGGCGGCTCCGGCGGGCGTGGCGCGGGCACGCGAGAGTTGTTTGACACATTGATCCTGTGGCAGGGCAATGTGATGACCGACGCCAACGGCGAGGCCACGGTCGAAGTGCCGCTGAATGATTCGCTCACGCGTTTCCGGATTGTTGCGATTGCCGACGCGTATGGCGAAAGATTTGGCACCGGCGAAACGAGCATCCGAACCACACGCGATCTGCAACTGTTCTCGGGTCTGCCCGCGGTCACGCGCCACGGCGACGAATTCCGCGCCGGCGTGACGCTTCGCAACTCCACGCAGCGTGCGATTGTTGCTGATGTGACGGCCGACATGAACGGCACCGCATTGCCGAAGCGCGAGCAACGCGTTGGCCCCGGCGAGAGTGTCGTCGTGACGTGGGATGTAAAAGCGCCGGCAGACGGCAAAGAGGCGGTGTGGAATTTCGCCGCGATTGAAAAAGGCAAACCGCGCGGCGATGCGTTGCGCATCAAGCAGCAATTGCAAACGCCGCTGCCCGTGCGTACGGTGGCCGACGCCTCTGCGGAAGTCAAAGGCAAAGCCGCGATCACGCTGAAGCCTGATACCGCCACCAACAATGGCGAAGTTACCGTGTCGCTCGCGCGCACCTACGGCGCTGACACTAGTGGCATCCGCCATTACTTCGCGAGCTACCCGTTCGCCTGCCTCGAACAGCGCATGACCAAAGCGATGGGAATGAAAGACGACGGCCTGTGGGAAATCATCGCGGGCTCATTGCCGAATTACCTGTCGGCGTCTGGGCTTGCGAATTACTACCCCGGCGATACTAATGAGGGTAATCCGATCCTGACGGCGTTCGTGCTTGCCGGCGCGCATGAGGCGAAGTGGACGATCCCCGACGAAGCGAAAAGTCAGATGCTCTACGGCCTTGAGCGCTACGTCGCGGGCGAACTGAAAACGCAGCGCTCGTGGCTACCGAACGATAGCTACTACTTGCTCTCCGAAAAACTCATCGCACTCGAAGCGCTCTCGCGTTACGACCGCGCGTCGAAGCGTTTGCTCGACACCGTGCGCGTTGATCCGGTGAAGCTCACGGCGGCGTCGCTCGCGGACTGGTTGGATATTTTGAATCGCGCGAAAGACGTGCCGAATCGTGATGCGCAGCGCGCAGCCGCGATCAAAGAGCTGCGCGACAACGTGCGGGTGTCCGCGAGCGTGGCCTCGATTGCGCGCAGCGATGACCGTTGGTACTTCATGCGCAGCGACGATTACACGATGGCCCGCATGTTCCGTGCGAGTCTTGATACGCGTGAGTTGGCTGAATACAAAATTCCGCTGTTGAGGGGACTCAATAATCGCATGCAACGCGGCGGCCATTTCTGGAGCACGCAGGCGAATCTCTGGGCCGCGTTCGCTATGGAGCGCTACAACAAACAAGCCGTCGCGGACGGTCGCACGCGCATCACTTACAACGACGAATCGAAAGAGGTCGTGTGGGGCGCGAACGTGACCGAGGGCGAAGTCACATTCGCTTGGAACGGAAAGAATACGAATGTCGCCGTCGAGCACTTGGGCAAAGGCGAGCCGTGGGCGCATGCGCAGTTGCGCGCCGCCGTACCGCTCGCGGGCAAGTCGGACAACGGCATCGTCGTCAGCAAAACCATCAAACCGATCCAGCAAAAGCGCGCTGGCAAATACAGCGTCGGCGACATCCTGCAAATCACCGTCACCGCCGACAACAAAGCGGGGCTCGGCTGGCTCGCGATTGATGACCCGGTACCGGCAGGTAGCACGGTGCTTGGCGGCCTCGCCAAACTTGCGAACTCGGCTGAAGCTGCGCAAACGTGGCAGG
>JAKPSO010000288.1 GCA_029571495.1 Pseudomonadota bacterium | reverse complement strand
ATTTCGTTTCGCGAGTATTTGGTCCAGAAGCACGGCCTCAATTTGATCGTCGGCCACCTCGACGACTCGATCAAAAAAGGAACAATTCGTCTGGCCGACGCCAATGAGAGCCGCAACCCACACCAAACCATCACGCTGCTGGAAACGATTGAAGCCAATCGCTTCGACGCAATGGTCGGCGGCGCTCGCCGCGACGAAGAAAAAGCTCGCGCGAAAGAGCGCGTGTTCTCGCACCGCGACAGCTTTGGCCAATGGCAGCCACGCGCGCAACGCCCCGAGCTTTGGAACCTCTACAACACGCGCATAGCGCAGGGCGAAAATTTCCGAGTGTTTCCAATCTCGAACTGGACCGAGCTCGACGTGTGGAATTACATCGCACGAGAAAACATCGAGCTCCCGTCGATCTACTACACGCACAAACGCGAAGTCATCGAACGCAATGGCCTGCTCGTCCCCGTCACCGACATCACGCCGCCGCGTGCGGGCGAGGCGATTGTCACGCGAGACGTGCGTTTCCGTACAGTCGGCGATATCTCGTGCACGTGCCCCGTGGCGAGCAACGCGGCCTCGGCCGACGAAGTGATTTTGGAAACCATCGCCGCCACCGCCAGCGAGCGCGGCGCAACGCGAATGGACGATCGCGCGAACGACGCCGCGATGGAGCGCCGCAAAAAAGAAGGCTACTTCTAGCCCCGAACGCCGCGCGACGAAAGATATTTATGAGCCTCACCCACACACACCTCTCCTCTCACACCCGCCCGCTTCGCTTCATCACCTGCGGCAGCGTCGACGATGGCAAAAGTACGCTCATCGGCCGTTTGTTGTTCGACAGCAAAGCGCTGATGGTCGATCAACTCGAATCCCTCGGCAAGGCGCGCGGCGCGCAGAGCAAAAGTGGCCAGATTGATCTATCGCTCGTCACCGACGGCTTGGAAGCCGAGCGCGAACAAGGCATCACCATCGACGTCGCGTATCGCTACTTCGCCACGCCGAAGCGCAAATTCATCATCGCGGACGCGCCGGGCCACGAGCAGTACACGCGCAACATGGTCACCGGTGCATCGAAGAGCGACGTTGCTGTCGTGCTGATCGACGTCACCAAGCTCGATTTTTCGCAACCGACCGTCACGTTGTTGCCTCAAACGAAACGCCACAGCGCGCTTGCGGCGCTTCTGCGCTTGCAACACATCGTCGTCGCCGTCAATAAGATGGACGCCATTGGTTTCGACCAAGATAAGTTTGAACGGGTAGTTGCGGCGTTCGAGGCACTCGCGAATTCGCTGCACATCGCGCACTTCACTGCGATTCCGCTGTCGGCACTCGATGGTGACGGCGTCGTGGCGCACACAGAACGCACGTCCTGGTTCAAGGGCGCGGCATTGTTGCCGCATCTCGAATCGCTTGAGCTGCAAGACGCGCTTCACGCGGAAGCCGCTACCGAATCAGAACAGGCGCATGTCGCCGTGCAATGGGTCACGCGCGACGCGGCGGACGACCACGTGCGCTGGGCCACGGGCGACGTCGCCGAGGCGGCACTCTCGGTGGGTGAGCACGTCACGATTTTCCCGAGCGGTGCAACGGCCACGGTCGCCGCCATTCGCACCGGCCGCGGCGACGTCACG
>JAKPSO010000276.1 GCA_029571495.1 Pseudomonadota bacterium | reverse complement strand
GTGTGTTGCAATTCGGGGCGCGCCGAGTGCAGAGGTTCACATACATCTTTTTCATTTTATGCGCAGCCGCGTATGGCTTAGCGGCTATTTTTCTTGAATCTCGACTTCCACCAAATATTCGCTGTGAATACCATCTAGCGGTCGCTGGAGCGAAGAAGCTGAATAGCGTTTGGGTACGCGAGTGAAATCGAACCTCGCGAGGAATCGTGTCGGGGCTGCTTGGGCTGATGCCGGCCGCACCACAACAAACTCCAAGCGTCGGCGCGTGGAGTTTGTGCGCGCATCGTTAGAGTGGCTGAAGCTCCGCCCTGCTCTGTCGCGCTGTCGACCAAAGGCGAGCACAGAGCGCAGGCAAACTGCCGCGAGCGCCTTTCGCCTGTACATCTAAGCGTGGGACGGTGAACGAACGGACGTACGCATGCAGAGCGTGCCGTCAGCAGATTGCGCTGCGCAATCTCTTACGAACCACCCATGCAATCGCGAGCGAGATCAAAATCAGGAGGTGATCGCGCAATGGAACGTCGACGGTCGTCCAGACGTTCAGAATTGCTGCGCTCGGGTTGTTACCCGCCGTCGGCGTGGTTCCGCCATTGATGTCATTGATCGCGCTCGATCCCGCAGTGACGGTGACAGCGGTGACGCCAGTCGACGGTAGCGTGAAGCCCACGGTACAGCTGATGGTTCCACCTACGGGCACGGAGGCTACGTTCTGGCACCCGGACAGTTGTGTGCCGATTAGTGTTAACGCGTTCACAATCGTGCAGCCCATATTCGCCGCCACCGCTGGCCCGTGATTGGTACACACGGCGGTGCAGGTGACGCTTTGGCCCGGCGCGCCCTCCGCCAGTGAGCAACTGATCGTGCTCGTAGTGTCGGCCATCTGCGTCTCGGCGAAATTGTTGCCGCCGCTTCCGACGGCGGGCACGATTAGCGTGATCGTGCTGTTGCCGATTCCGCTCGCGCCGGTATCACCCACCCCGCCGAAGCCGCGCGAGTTGTAGGCGTTGCTGTAACCGCTCGGCTGTGTCTCGGTGACAGTGCAGGTCGCACCCACGGGAACACGGAGAAATTGATATTCGCCGTTTGTGTTGGTGGTCATCGTGCTGGTCCCGAGATACGCGGGCGTGCAGCTTATGGACACCTGAGTGATCAACGACGGGTCTTCCGGATCACCATCGTCGTCTAAGTTTGTCGGAGTACTCGCCTCGCGGTACACGCGACCAGACACGGTTGCAAATTGCGCCGTTTCACCGAAGTGATAACCGCTTCCGCGATCGCCCGCGCCAGTCAATAAATTGTTGGTGACGTGAATGCCAGAGAAAACGTCGTTGGATGAATTGCTGCCGGCCACAGCCCCGCTTGAGAGCACGCCAACGATATCTGCCGAGTCCAGAAAATCAACGGGCTGCGATTCGGCGATGGTGTAACCCGCGGCGTTGGACGTGGCGAGATTGCAAAACAAATATTCGCCACGTCGCAACGAGGGCTGAGCCTGGCAAGTGACGCTTTGTGCGGGACCGCCGTTGACGCGCACCGAATTGGTCGAACTTGCGACGCTAAACGCGCTTTCGGTCAGCGTCGTGATGACGTAGCTGTTGCCTACGGAGTCGGTACCGGTCAGCGTGATGATGACGTTTGGAATACCGGTGTCGCCCAATGTAGGTGTGAGCGAATTGTCATTGTCGGCGTACACCGAGCCACGAATTTCACCGCCGGGAATATTGATGGCAACTTTTGCGCTGGACACTACCAATGAACCGCCGGGCGCTACGGCAGCAAATGAGTTTTCGTATTGGTCGCCAGACCGACTGTCTTGCGTCTGCAACTGCAAGGTAATGGTCTGCGCGGTGTTGGGCTCGAGTCCATTGTTGTCGTCAACGCGAATGGCGGTGGTCATGGCAGGAAGCTGCCCGTTAGGTGCCGCTATCCAGTTTGCACCAACAGCGGGACAGGCCGCTGTGCCGTCCGCTACGCTGCCACCGTTTGACACGCAGTTTGGATTTCGGTTGATGCTGAGCGGGGACGAGAGACTGTAGTAAACGCCGTATTCCGGCAGCAGTGGCGTTATCGTGCCGCCGGAAAACGTTCCGCTAAATGCATTGTTTGTGTTTACCGCGTCACCGTTGAACGGGAGAACATCCACCAGTCGGATGAGAGGGAATGCGCTACCCGATGTGTTGCGGTAAGTGAGCTGCCAGCTCTGCGCGCCTCCCTGTTCTATGAACGGCGTGCTCGTCGCTTTGCTCACGAGTAACCCC
>JAKPSO010000245.1 GCA_029571495.1 Pseudomonadota bacterium | reverse complement strand
AAAACCCCGCAGCTGACGTAACTTTGGCGGACGTTGCAATGTACGGGTGGGCGAACGATCTGCGTCCGGACATGGCCAACAACGTTCCGCAACGTATCGCCGCTCCGAACGCCAACGCGACTGTGCAGCAAAATGATCCTGCGAACGACCCAGCGACGCATCAGCATTTGTCGATGTTCACGGTCGGATTCGGTATGAACGGGGCATTAAATTATCCCGGCGATCTGGGTAACCTTAAGAGCGGCGCCAAACAATGGACGCCCGTATGGGGCCCAGGGCACACGCCGAACCCCGCCGGCCGCGTTGACGACTTGTGGCACGCTGCTGTGAACGGTCGTGGTAAGTATTTCAGCGCGAGCAACCCGGCTCAGCTAGCGACGTCGATTCAAAACGTTATCGACTTGGTTACGAAGGGAACGGCGTCGGGGGCCGCGGCCGCGAGTTCTTCGTCCGTTGGGGTTGACACCACTAGTGTGTACGTTTCGACATTTTCCGGTGGTTCTTGGAACGGTGACGTTAAGAGTTACCCGATCATCAATGGTGTCGTACAGCGAGGCGCTACCGCGCATACATGGTCGGCTGCGGCTGTACTCGATAGCCGCAATCCGTCGCTACGCTACATCTACACTCGAGACCTCGACGGAAGCGTAATTGACTTCGATTACTCGGTTATGAGCGCGCCGCTGCAGCAAGTGTTCGACCGACCTCTCGGTTCATCGGTTTCAGATGGTCTTGGCAATGCGCGTGTGCAGTATCTGCGTGGTGATCGCAGCAACGAATTGTCCAATGGCGGCACGTTCAGGAACCGCATTTCTCGGCTAGGTGATGTCGTGAATTCAGGCGCGACATATGTCGGCGCGCCGAATGCGGGCTACGAAGACGCGCGATTCCCGGGTTACACAGCATTCGCGAAAGCGAACATCAATCGTCGCTCCATGGTGTATTTCGGCGCGAATGACGGCATGCTGCACGGCGTTGACGCCGGGAGAACGTGGACCAGCGGTGCGGCAGACCGCGGCAACGGCATCGAACGATTTGGCTACATTCCGGGGCTGGTCGTACAAAAAACCCGCCTTCTGACCGAAGTCGCTTACGCCCACAAGACGTATGTTGACGCGACGCCCTTTGCGGCCGACGTGAACGTCGGTGGCTGGAAGACAGTGCTCTTTGGCTTGATGGGCACGGCTGCCAAAGGCGCTTTCGCGCTTAATGTGACGAACCCATTGACTCAGACCCCCGCGAACTCGCTGTGGGAGCTGTCGGCAGCGCAAACACCGCAGCTCGGCTACATCATGGGAACGCCGCAACGTCATCCAGTAACGGGCGTGCCACGAAATGTGGGCAAGTTCGGTGCCGCTGGGAACTGGGCAGTGTTCTTGCCGAATGGATACAACAGCGACATTGATGAAAACGGAATTCGTGGACCTGGCGATGCCTCACTGATTGTTGTCGACCTTGGCACCGCGGCGAACGCTCGTATCAACACATGGACACTTGGAACGAACTTGCATGTTGTTCCAACAGACACCGCAGGCGATGGTCCCTACAACGGGTTATCTATGCCGACTGGCGTGGACATCAACGGCGATGGAAAGATTGACGTACTGTACGCAGGTGACCTGAAGGGAAATCTGTGGAAATTTGAAATGACCAATACCAGTGCATCCGGCATGCCCAGTCGCGCGATTGGGACGATACGCGGCAAGCGTTTGTTCAGAGCCGTGAGCTCAGCAGGTGATCCACAGGCAATCACCGTCGCGCCAGCGGTGGTCCGAAACGACGCAGGAAAATATGTCGTTATTTTTGGAACCGGTCGGTTGTTAACGACCGACGACAAGGCGCGGCCAGTCACCGGCTTCCCGATTCAGTCCCTCTACGGTATCGTTGATGACGGTGGAGTTAGCGAAGTCACACGTTCTGACCTGTGGGCACAAACCATTTTGCCTTCGCCCGCCGGGGCTCCCGTCGGTTCTCGATTCACTGGCGAAGCGGCAACGCAGTCCGTTACATTGGCCAACGCGCGAGGCTGGCGTCTCGATCTCAATAGCGGTGCTGCACAGGACGAGGGTGAACGCGTAATCAGCAATCCAGTTGTGCTGCCTGGCGGTGCTGTTGTGTTTTCCACGGCGGCGCCGTCGATTGATGCGTGCTCGCAAGCAGGCACCGGCTGGGCCATGCTGCTGCAGGGATTGAGCGGGGCGCCGCTTAACACCCCTACGTTTGACCTAAATCGGAACGGCAATGTAAACGACGATTTCGCCACGATTAGTGGTAAGAAAGTATT
>JAKPSO010000178.1 GCA_029571495.1 Pseudomonadota bacterium | reverse complement strand
TCAACACCGCTCGCGCGCAGTTGCACCGAGCGCGTCAGGTTATCGATCTGATTGCCCGCATCGTTGTAATAAAACTCGCGGTGCACGGCGCAGCCCTGCGTTTCGAGCAGATTGCACAAGGTGTCGCCTAGCGCAGCTTGGCGCGCGTGGCCGGTATGCAATGGGCCAGTCGGGTTCGCAGAGACAAACTCGACGAGTACCTTTTCGCCGCTACGCGCGGTGCCGAGGCCGAATTTCTCGCGTTGCAACAACGCGTCGGCGACGACCGAGAACTTCGCAGCGGGGTTCAGACGAATGTTGATGAAGCCCGGCCCGGCGATGGTGACCTCGCTGACCAACGGATGCGGCGCTGCGTCGAGCGCAGCCTTGAGCATCGTCGCGACTTCGCGCGGATTTTTGCCGAGCGGCTTCGCCAGTTGCAGTGCGATGTTAGTCGCGAAATCACCGTGATCAGCTTGTTTCGGGCGCTCGAGCGCGGGCACAGCGGTGTCGCCCTGGCCGGCGGATTTAAGGCCCGCGGCGAGCCAGGCTAGGAGTTGTTCTTTTTGCACTTAGTTTTCTTCGATGAATGGATTGAGCAACTTCGCCCCGGTGTTTTGAAAGTCGCGTGTGTTTCGTGTGACCAACGTCAACTGATGCACGATAGCGGTGGCTGCAATTTGTTTGTCAATGGCGTTGCTGACATCGGGCACCATCATTCGCCCCCAAACTTGTGCACAGGGCTCGTCGAAAGCGATGACACCGGAGGTGTATTCGGTAAGCACGTGGTGAAGCCAGCGCCCGAGAAGATCTGCCTGTGGCACGTCGCCTCGGAAGCTCAAAGCCGCGACGCCTCGGCGAAGCTCGCCCACTGTCGCGGCCGCTAAATACACGGGAGATTTGTGGATGTTGACCTGCTCAGAAAATTGCTGCACGCCACGATTTCCACGAGCACCCTTGCGAATCTCGCTGATGACATTAGTGTCGAGCAAGAACACGACTCACAAGTCCGCGAACGGATCGGGCCGCATCGTTTGGTCGTAGTCTCGCGCAAAGTCTTCGTCGCGCCCAACGTTAGGCATCGTCATCAGCGCTTCCATAAACGTGAGCTTTCGAGTCTTGCCCAACGCTTCGCGCAGCAAACGTCGGTGCTGCTCTTCAGCGCTGATATTTGCGGCGGCGGCGCGCTGTTTGAGCGCCTCGACGATTTCGGGCTCGATATTGCGGACGACGAGTTGGCTCATAGCGAACCTCCTGCGAGTTGATTGCTATCAATGATAGCGTTTGTGCCCACCGCGTCGTTGACAGCGCAGCCTAGCGAGACCCTAATTCGCGTCATCAAATTCTGGACGATCCCGCGGCACAAGGTCGTAGAACTGATCGAGTGAGCCTCCGCAGAGCGGCTTGGCCATCACGCGAATCGTATTCGTGCGCAAACCCATAGTCACGCCCTCGCGCAGGCGAGTTTGCACATACCCTTGCCGCGCCCAAAATCGCTCGGCGCGCGCGTTCCCGACGACCACGCCAAGGCGAAGCCACGCGGCCCCGTTGATCCGCGTCCAACCTTCCAGTGCGGCGTAAATGGCCTGACTGTCTCCGTTGCCGTGCCGCGAGGCGTCAACCATGAACAACCCGATATGCCAAACGCGCGCCGCCAACATGTCGGACACTATATCGGCAACCGCAACGACTTCTCCCGCCGCGTCGCAAAACCCGATGCACCATTTGCGCG
>JAKPSO010000149.1 GCA_029571495.1 Pseudomonadota bacterium | reverse complement strand
TCGGACCCTAACAATATGGCTGACACGCGAGCGCAGCATGAAGCCGAGCGATGGGTTGTTCAGGAAGGACTGCGATCACTTTTTCCAGGTATTGCATTTGCCAAACGAAAGGTCAAACTCACTTGGGGCGGGATGTTCGAGTTCGACGCGGTTAGCCATGACGGTAAGATAATCGGTACGGTTTCCACTAGTGCAGCCCTAACAGCGACGCGCAAAGGTGCCGCTGCCAAGTACCAGAAACTAAAAACTGATGCTCTATATCTCCTTCACGCGTACGAAATAGAGCGCAGGCTGATGGTATTCACCGAATTGCCGATGCTTCGATACTTTGAAAAGCAGAGATTAGACGGTCGATTCCCACCGGAAATCGAGTTGCACTACATTGAGTTGCCACCTGACCTAGCCACCTTGGTTTCGAAATCACGTCAGATCGCGTCGATTGAAACATCGCCGCGCTTGAGGTGAGCTGCGCGATGAGGCGCTAGCTATTCGACCCTACGCGTCGCGTGACATCGGAACAAGCTCGTTAAAGCGCCAATTTGTGATGGCACTGAGAGCATAGGTGGTTTTGCGCAGGGAGCGGATACTGTGCGTCTTGAATGAAGTACGCGGGGAACGATAGACCCAGACGGTGAAATGTGCGTGTCGGTGTGGCGCGCGCGATTGCAACTGTGGGAGCCGGCTTGCCCGCGATTGCGTTGTGGCCGCCCATCGCGGGCAAGCCGGCTTCCACAATTTGGGTGACCACCAGCTTTCGCGTTGCAACGACAGTCAGACGGCCGTTAGAGTCGCATAAAACGACTAGTTGACTCTGGTCATTTGTCCGCTGTAACTGTCGCTGGCTAGTCACTGCAGCGAAAAAGCTATTAACCCATTCGCCACGGCGATTCGGTCGGGATTCCCGCCTTCGCGGGAATGACAACGCCTCCCCTCGGCCACTCGAGTTCGCGTTCGCACGAGGGCTTCGGCGGGTTCAGCCCGAACGGGTTGTGACTGACCTCAGTTGCGACCTACTTCAACGCCAAGAAAAATTCCCGCACCATGCGCGCGCGCTCGTTGAGCGCAGGTATCGGTCGTTCGATTTTCACTTTGTCTTGGCCGTGGAAACGGTAGCGGCCGTCTTTTTGGATGAGCGTGATGAGCTTGATCGGTTCGAACGTTGGCTTGGGCTTGAACGTGATGATCGTGCGCTCTGGCGCGCTGTCGATTTTTTTCACGCCGACGGCTTTGCCCGCGATGCGTAGTTGGTGCGCCGCGACGAGTGATTCGGTGGCCGGCGGCAGCAAACCGAAGCGATCAATCAACTCTTCTTTCAAATCGTTCAGCGCATCTTCGTCTTCGCAGTTGGCGAGACGCTTGTAGATCACGAGCCGCTCGTGAACTCCCGCGCAGTAGTCGTCGGGCAGCAGCGCCGGCGTGTGCAAATTCACTTCGGTCGTGACCCCAAGTGGTTCGTCCAGATCGGGCTCGCGACCGGCCTTCAACGCCTTCACGGCTTGGTTCAGCATTTCACTGTACAGCGAGAAACCAATCTCTTGCATCTCTCCCGATTGATGATCGCCGAGCACTTCGCCCGCGCCGCGAATTTCTAGATCGTGCATCGAGAGGTAGAAGCCCGCGCCTAAGTCTTCGAGTTGGGTGATCGCTTCGAGACGCTTCTTGGCGTCGGCGCTGATCGCGTCTTCGCCGGGGATCAGTAAATACGCATACGCCTGATGGTGCGAGCGTCCGACGCGACCTCGGAGTTGGTGCAATTGCGCGAGGCCGAATTTGTCGGCGCGATTGATGAGGATTGTGTTCGCGTTTGCGACGTCGATGCCGGTCTCGATGATGGTTGAGCAGAGCAGAATTTGGAAACGCTGCTGATAGAAATCGCGCATCACGCCTTCGAGCTCCGTCGCGCCCATTTGCCCGTGGCCGACGCGCACGCGCGCCTCAGGAACGATGGTCTCCAAGCGCTCGCGCATGTTCTCAATCGTCTCGATTTCGTTGTGCAGGAAATACACCTGACCACCGCGTTTGAGTTCGCGCAAAATTGCTTCACGAATGATGCCATCGCCGCCTTTGGCGACGAAGGTTTTGATCGCGAGGCGCTTCTGCGGCGCGGTGGCGATTACGCTGAAGTCGCGAATGCCTTCGAGGCTCATGGCGAGCGTGCGCGGGATCGGCGTGGCGGTGAGCGTCAATACGTCCACCTCGGCGCGGAGCTTTTTGAGTTGCTCTTTTTGGCGCGTGCCGAAACGGTGCTCTTCGTCGATGATTACGAGGCCAAGATTCTTGAATTTAATGTCGGGTTGGATGAGTTTGTGCGTGCCGATAACGAGATCGACAGTGCCTTCCTCCATGCCTTTGACGGTGGCCTTCACTTCCTTCGCGGAGCGGAAACGCGACAGCTCCTCGATGCGAACCGGCCACTGAGCGAAACGATCTTTGAATGTGAGGTAGTGTTGC
>JAKPSO010000139.1 GCA_029571495.1 Pseudomonadota bacterium | reverse complement strand
TTGCTGTGGTTGGCTGGGCTCTTCCTCGCGTTGCTGCTGGCTTTTGTTGCTACTATCCCAGTTCTTTGGCGCAGCTTTTCGATTGATGTGGCTGCCCAGATGTCGTCGAGGTGATTTACATGATGGCTTTGGTGATGCGTTCGATTTGCAAGTGGTTGTTGGTAGTTGCCGTGGCCGGGGCCTCAGCGGTTCCGGCGAGCGCAGTTACGCCTGTTCCCGCCGATGGCGCGTTAATGCCACCATCACAGTTCTTGCCAGAAAAGCCCGGTTTCACCTCCTGGCGCACGCTCGGACAAGTGGAACTCGTCAAGCAAAGCAGCAAGATGGTGCCCTCGTTCGCCCCTTCGGTGGTAAATCTTGACGGCAAGACGATTCGAGTTCAAGGCTTCATGATGCCGCTCGATATCGGCGACAAACAGCGCAGGTTTCTCCTCGTCGCGGCGCCACCGCATTGTTCGTTCTGTTTGCCCGCCGGACCGGACGCGATGATCGAAGTGCGCGCTAAGTCCGACGTTCGTTACGGATTCGATGCCATTGCATTGTCAGGCAAGCTGCAAGTCCTTAAAGACGATCCGGCGGGGCTGTATTACCGCCTTGTTGACGCGGTTCCGGCGCAGTAGCGCCGCGGCATTGCAAATCAACGTGCTTCGTTGTAGCGTCTAAACATGGCCTTCAAGATTTTCCCGAAATCAGCAAAGCGTGACGCGTCGAAGGGCGAAATGCGCTTGGATTTCGAACCGACGCGCGTTGCCAAGTCGGATGCCGAGCCGGAAACGACCATTTCTCGCGGTTTCCCCGAGGCGGATGCGGGTTGGGCTCCGCAAGCTGGCCGCATCGAGGTCAGCGAGGAGGGCGCACTAAGCCCGTCACTTGAAAACGCGGCCTTGATGTTTGCGCATGGCAATGGCGGTTCCGCTGCGGCGGCGCTCAATCATGCGCTCGAGACCTCTGAGCGATCGCAGCCGCTGGTTTGGATGTGCCTATTTGATTTGCACGCGCGCAGCCACGACCGCGCGTTGTTTGATGAGCTTGCACTGCGCTTTGTCGTGCAATTCGAGCGCTCTGCGCCGGCGTGGGACGAGCTTGCACCTGGCGTGAGCCATGCGGTTGCGGGCGCAGCCGCACGCGGCGGCCCAAAATCTCTGCTTCGTGGTGATCTCACTGATCCGCAATCCCCGGTGATCGTGACACTCAGTGAAGCGGCAAAGCGCAAAGACGCGACGCCACCACGGTTTGATTTGGATGTCGCCGACCTCAACGGCGTCAATGATGTTTGCGGGACGCTTCTTGCCGGTGCGTTAGCGGCGCTGCGTCGCAAAGGTTCGATTGTGACGTTTCGCGCACTCGACGCGACGATACGCAGACTTTCAGTTCCGCTCGAAGCCGGAAAACCACAGCGCAAAGGGCAGTGGTATCTGGTCCTAGAACTGTTGCAATGGGCGGGCAACGCAGCGTTGTTCGATGACCGCGCGGTTGACTTCGCCATTACCTTCGAAATCTCACCGCCGACGATGGAGCCGCTTACGCCCGCACAGCGAAATGCGATGACGGTGCAAACTTCCACGGTGGACGCGCCGGTTGACCCCATCCACGAGGATCGCGTGATTTGGGCGGGCGAATTGCTTGGATCGGCCGCGCCTTGCATTAATTCCGTGAGCCTCGCCAACATCACAACCAATCCCGTGATCGTCGACATGCGGCAAGTGCTGCGTGTTGATTTCATTTGCGGAAGTGCTATTGCCAACGCCTTCACGCGTCTCATGGCGCAGGCGATTGACGTGCGGGTTATTGGCGCGTCGCCCATCGTGCAAACGTTGATGCAACTTACAGGCACGCCAGCGGGGTTGTTCGCGAAGACAGCGTAGTCTGTGCGCGTAATTTTCAAGCCGCGAAGCGGCGTAGCTTAAGTCATGGATTCAACTCAAAATTTTCACGGCACCACGATTGTGTCGGTGCGACGCGGCAACACGGTTGCCATTGGCGGCGACGGCCAAGTCACGCTCGGAAATATGGTGATCAAGTCAACTGCCCGCAAAGTGCGCAGGCTCTATCACGACCGCATACTGGCCGGATTTGCCGGCGCCACGGCGGACGCATTCACGCTGTTCGAGCGCTTCGAAGGTAAGCTCGAAAAACACCAAGGACATTTGACGCGTGCAGCGGTAGAACTCGCCAAGGACTGGCGACAAGATCGCATCTTGCGTCGGTTAGAGGCCATGCTTGCGGTGGCGGATCACTCGGCGTCTTTGATTCTTACGGGTACCGGTGACGTTCTCGAACCCGAACACGGCATCATCGCGATCGGGTCGGGCGGTGGCTTCGCGCAGGCGGCGGCACGCGCATTGACGCAGCACACCGAATTGTCAGCGCGCGAAATCGTGTCCGAATCGCTGAAGGTCGCCGGCGAAATTTGCATCTACACCAATCACAACCACACGATCGAAGAGCTGAGCTGGTGAGCAGAGCGTATGACGTGTTGGTCGCGGGCGGCGGCCCGGTTGGGTGGGCGTGCGCGCTGGCTGCACGTAGTGCGTTGGGCAAGGGCGCACGCGTTGCGGTGATTGAGCGCGAGACGCCGCCACTGATCGATGCCGCAGCACCGATTTCCGCGCGTGTTTACACCATTGCGGCTGGGAACTTGGCTTGGTTCGACCAGCAAGGTGTGACGTTTGATCGTGCGCGCACTGCGCCGGTCACCGATATGTTGGTGCACGGCCGCGATGGCGCGCCATCGCTGCGGATCAGCGCCAATGACGCTGGGCAGAACGAGCTGGCGCGAGTGATCGAGCACGAAGCATTGACCGCTGCGACGGCGGCGCGCGCGAAAGCGCTGGGCGTGCAACTCGTGTCGGGAGAATGCACTGCGCTGCATGACACGGATGACGGACAACATCGTCTTGTGGAACTCGCCGACAAATCGCTGTTTTCCGCACGCTTGGTGTTGGCAGCTGACGGGACACGTTCACGCCTTCGCGACGCCGCGGGTCTTTCCGCGAAGGTACATCGGTACGCGCAACACGGTGTGGTGGCGAACATGGTGTGTAGCACGCCGCATCGAGACACCGCGCGGCAGTGGTTTCTCGCTGACGGCTCAATTCTCGCGCTGTTACCACTGCCGCTAGTCGACGGTAGGCCGGTGGTGTCCATGGTGTTTTCGGTGCCGCCGGAGCGCGCTGAGGCATTGTGCGCGCTCACC
>JAKPSO010000133.1 GCA_029571495.1 Pseudomonadota bacterium | reverse complement strand
GGCGCGCTGCGCGAAGAAGTCATTAACAGCGGCGCAACGGTTGTCATTCGCCCTGACTCCGGGCATCCGCCGGAAGTCGTCTTGAAAGTAGCGGAAATTCTTTCGGCGCGCTTTGGATTTACGCTCAACAGCAAAGGCTTTCGCGTGCTGAACAACGTACGCATCATGCAAGGCGACGGCATCACGATCGCGAGCCTGCGCGAGTGTTTGTCGAACCTATATCACAACGGTTTTTCTGCGGAGAACATCGCGTTTGGCATGGGCGGCGGCTTGTTGCAACAGGTCAATCGCGACACCATGCATTTTGCGATGAAGTGTTCCGCGATGAAGATCGGCGATGAGTGGCGTGACGTCTTTAAGTCACCGATTGGCGATGCTGGGAAAAACTCGAAGAAGGGACAAGTGGAATTGTTCCGCGACGCGGACGGAAAGTTTGTCACGCACGACCGCAGCACTGACGCGGCGAAAGCTTGCACGAGTGCGTTCGAGACGGTGTACGAGAACGGCGCATTCGCGCCGTCGCTGTCGTTTGAAGACGTGCGCTCGCGCGCCACCGTTGCAGTCGACATCATGGAACCCGCGTGGCGGGCGCTCTGAGCTTAACGCACGTCTGAAGTGACCGGGGGCGATAATGCGTCATGCAGAATTCGCCCCTCGACGTCACCTCCAACGCAATCAATCCCGCCACACAACCCTACGCAGGTCTCACGCCCGACACGGTGCTCAACGCGTTGGAATCCTGCGGTTTGCGAGGCGACGGGCGCCTGATCGCGCTCAATAGTTACGAGAACCGCGTGTATCAAGTGTGGCTGGAAGACCCGGCCGCGCAAGAGTTGGGCGACAGCGTAGTCGCAAAGTTTTATCGCCCAGCGCGTTGGTCGACGGCGGCGATTCGTGAAGAGCATGCGTTCGTCGCCGAGCTTGCCGAACGCGAAATTCCAGCCGAGCCACCGGTTGTGTTGGCGGGCAACACGTTGCACGAATATGAGGGCTTTCGCTTTTCTGTGACGCGCCGATTGCGCGGGCGTGCGCCGGAGATGGACGACGACGAGACGCTCACGTGGATGGGGCGCGTCATGGGGCGCATTCACGCCATCGGCGAGCTGCGCACTTTCGAGCATCGGCCCACACTCGACATTCAATCCTTTGGCGTTGAACCGCGCGAATATTTGCTACAGAACCACTTCGTGCCGCACGAACTGTTGCCGGCGTGGGAGAGCGTGAGTGCGATGGCGCTCGACGGCGTGCGTGCCGTGTTTGAGCGCACAGGACGGGTGAAATCGTTGCGGCTCCACGGCGATTGTCACGCGAGCAACGTCTTGTGGAACGACAGCGGCCCGCACTTCGTGGACTTCGACGACTGCCGCATGGGGCCGGCGGTGCAAGATTTATGGATGATGCTTTCCGGTGATCGCGAGAGCATGCAGCGCCAACTACGTGCCGTGATTTCGGGCTACGAAGACTTTTGCGAATTCGACGACACGGAATTGCAACTGATCGAAGCGCTACGCACGTTGCGCCTTCTGCATTACTCCGGCTGGATCGCGCGACGCTGGAACGACCCGGCGTTTCCCGCAGCGTTCCCGTGGTTCAACACACAGCGCTATTGGCAAGACCGTGTGCTCGAACTGCGCGAGCAAATCGCCGCGATGCAGGAACCCGCGCTGAGCGCGGCGGGTTGAAGTGCCAGTTTGCGCGATATAGCTTTCTAGCGCTAGCGACTGATGTACGGTCGTTACATAGCGAAAGTCGCGCAAGTTGACTTATCAGTAAAATTGGCTGTAAGTGCCATGCAGCAGTCACTCAAGCTAAAAAGCTGTTAAGGCAGCATTTCGCGCAAGTACGCAAGGACCTCCGCGCGCATGGCCACGGTTTCTTGATGACCGCAGTCGTGAATCGTTTGTCGCCAATGCGCAGATTGATTGAACGCGCCGTAGGCAGACTGCATTGCACGATCGATCGCGGCAACGCCATCTGGTGGCGTGAGCGGGTCGTGTTTTCCCACGAGCGAAAGATGCGGACGCGGCGTGATCAATGCACTGATTTCGCCAGCGCTGAATTCATTTCGCAGGCTAGGAACAAAAAAGTACTCGCCATGCAGGTCGAAGTTGCCGTTGGCAACGAGCGCGTCGAATTCGGCCAGACAACAGAGATCGATGCACGCATCAATGCGCACGTCTAGCGCGGCGGCCCAAACGGCCATCGTGCTGCCCATCGAGAGCCCGAGCGTAACCACCGGAAGGTCCGCAAAGCCCGGACGTGAACGCACCCAATCTAACCCAACAAGCGTGTCATGAACACGATAGCCCCATAGCGTGCAACCGTCCCACAGCAGTCGCTTGACCATTGCACGCTCGCTGTTCGCCGCGCGTTCGCCAAAACACCAGTGGTCAATCGCCAGCACCGCGTAGCCGAGCGCCGGGAGCACTTCAGCATACGGCGGCGACGCCAGCGCGGGGCGGCCAAGCAAGAGTTCGTCCTTGCCGCATTCGAAGCGATTGCCGTGCGCGTGGCAGTAGATAACGATGCCGCGCGGCGGGTGCGCTTTTGGCAACAACAGCAACGCGGGGACGGGCTCGGTGTTGTTGAGCGTTAGCGTCCAGTGTTCAATGCGTGCGGAGGCGGAGTCCGTCGTCGTGCGCAGCGCTCCCGTGGGCGCACCATCGAGCGAAGGGCGTGGCCCAAGCAAGCGCCAGAGGTCTTGGCGGCGTCGCGCTGCGGCAGCCTCATCGCCGAGCCAGTACAGGGGTTTGTTGCCGTTCATCGCTGAATTGTGCCTAGCTGGTGTGGGAGCGGCGGAAGCCGCGAATAACCGCTATTCGCGGCTTCCGCCGCTCCCACATGAGATGCCAATTAAGCGCGCTCGCCTTGGACTAGAAGACCGTTGGCGGGCAATACCAACCCACGTTTTTCCGACGCAGGTAGCACCACACGGATCGACGAGTACGGCAACGTCCATGTACCGTGGCTCGCAACTGTCAGATGCAGATTCTCCGCTGTAGCCGACGCGTGAAATTCATGCGTGACGCATTGATCGTTGGCGAAAGTGGTTTGCAATCCGTTGTCTTCAAATAGTCGCGCATGACTCTCGCTCGCACCGCCGTTCGCGAGCGCGGGCGCCGGAAAATAGTGCAGCGCCCGCGACGGTTCTTCGGTCTTTGCCAAATCGTTTGCGGTATCCGTTGTGGGCAGCAGCGCGCCAGCGCGCACGAACAGCGGCAACCCATCCAGCGGCGCATCCACCGTGACGGTTTGCCCGCCTTCAAAAAATGTCTGTGTCCAATAGTCAAACCAACCCGCACCGTGCGCGCCGCGCGGCAGATAGAGCGTGCGTTGTCGCGCACCGGCCTCGAAAATGGGCGCAACGAGCAGGTCGCTGCCGACCATCATTTCGTCGTTGTCCTCCCAGCATTTCGCGTCATCACCGAAATGAAAGAACGTGGGTCGTAACACTGGCGTGTGGCGCACGCTGGCCTCGCGCAGGAGCGTGTACAGGTAGGGCATCAAATGCAGCCGTAAGCCAATCGCCGCACGAATCGATGTCGTTGCATCCGCGTGCAGCCAGGGCGAATTCACGCTGCCATCCGCCTTCCACGAATTCATGATCATGCGCGGCACGAGGCAACACGCTTGCGTCCAGCGAATGAGCATTTCCGTATCGGGCACGGGGCCTGCGAAGCCGCCGATGTCATGCCCGACGTTGAACATGCCGGACAGGCTCATCGTTAGCGCCATGCGTTGATTCCAACGCATCGTGTGCCAGCTCGTCGTGTTGTCGCCGGTCCAGGTCTGTGCATAGCGCTGAATGCCCGGTGGGCCGGCGCGCGTGACGGTGTAGACGCGCTCGTTGGGCTTGCTGGCTGCTTGTGCTTCGGAAGTAGCCTGCGTCATCAGGAGTGCTTGCAACGATCGCGAACGATGAATCGGAATGGCGTTGCCCGCGCCGTGCGCGCGACCGGATTCACTCCAAATTTCGTATTCGTTGTTGTCGTTCCAGCCGGTATCGATGCCGACTTCGAGCACTTGCTTCTTGAAATTCGATTGCCACCAGCGGCGATCGGATTCGCGCGTGAAATCGAGGTGCGCGCCCCATCCATCCCAAAATTGATCGAGGCACGGCCTACCGGTCTCGCTGTCGCGCACAAAACCGCCGCTCGCTTCGATTGACGCGTACGACGGGTGATCGTTAAGCAGGCACGGCTTCAGATTCGCCATCGTGCGAACGTCTGCCGCCTTGAACGCAGCGAGCAGGCCGCGTGCATCAGGGAACTTGTCGGTGTTCCACGTGAACACATAACGCTGCTTACCGCGGCTCGTGTAGCCCGAACCGAAGTGAAAACTCGACAACGGAAATTGGTCTCGTTCCGCGAGTGCGAGAAACTTGCGGATCTGCGCTTGTGCATCCGGAAAATCCGCGAGCGCCATAGCGGTGTTGGCGTAACCCAAGCTCCAG
>JAKPSO010000132.1 GCA_029571495.1 Pseudomonadota bacterium | reverse complement strand
TGGACGGACAAGGATGGTGCTGAAAAAACGATGGCCAAGGTTCGAGGCGAGACCATGCAAATGGTCGGCAGCCGCAGCGTAGGAGGCGACACCGCTCAAGATGATCGCCCGCCCACGCGAAGTGCCAACGCAGCACCATCTCGGGAATCGGCGCGATCTGCGTCGCCTCCCGCGACTGGATCGCCACGCCCTCGAAAGCTTGACGACTTCGACGATGACATCCCGTTCTAAAATACACCTAAGAGCAGACAACGTTTCTCGGCCTTCATCACTGGTCTAGACCAACGCCATCGCAACACAAGACGCGATAGCCGCGTCCGCAACAACACTCTCCCTCGCGGGTCTCCCGCTTGGGAGCGCGCGAGGATCTAATTTCAGGATCCTTTATGCAACAACCCCATTCCAAACTGAGCCAATTTTTGGCCAACAATCACGGCGTCCTAGGGCTTTACGGTCTGCGCGCTTTGCCTCGAGAAACGCTAAATTCCATCATGTTCACGGGGCCTCGCGGTCACTGTGTTGCGATCAAATTGCCGGACACAGTCAATCAGGCTGAGACTTGGCGTTTGACCGAAAGCGATGGATCGCTTCGCTACGTTGCCCTCCCGGAACTGACCCCGATTCCGGCGCAGCGTGCGACAGTGACAATCTCAGCGTAACCCAACAACCCGGGCGATACAGACGCACTTTTGCCCTCGGCAAAAGTGCGTCCTCACGACCCATTGCGTTTGTCTGGTCAGTGCGGCACCGCCTAATCATCGGCCCAGACCCAGCATTGCATATTTGGATTGACCCTGCGGCTGCGTCGAGATAGATTGTCAATGCGGTCTAACGGCCGCAATGCCAGCGCTGAGGCGTCGGCCCCACGTACTTGCACCATCAAGCGAGTACCCGCTTCGAGACGTTGGCGAAAGCGCAACGGAATTCGGCGTAGCGCGCGCTCGCGCGCATTTCTACCTACCAGGCTCAATGTCTGGATCCCAATCTCCCCTTCACGAGCAGTCTTCGATTGCCGCGTATCCGCGCGACCATCAAAGTCTTTTCCACATTCACCGACGCAGCCGCGGTTACTGCTGCAAGCACTTTTCATTTCAAAGGAGTTTCTATGAAGCACTGCTTCGCACTCATGGCAGCGTTGATCGCTGCAATCAGTTTCATCTCACCGGTGGCCGCATTTGAGCGCCGCTGCACCGCACAAGCATTGCAGCCGCAAGACTTGTCCACGCGTGTGGTAGGCATCAGTGATGGTGACACGCTGCACGCTGTCTTTCCCCGTGGCCATTGGGCCGCAGGAAATCAACGCGTTCGATTGATCGAAATCGACGCGCCGGAAAGCTCGCAGCCGTTCGGCAAACGAGCCAAGCAAGCGCTATCGGCGCTTGTTTTCGGGCAACAGGTAACGCTCCGAGTCGTCGGTCGCGACATCTACTGTCGACCGCTCGCCGCTGTGTATCGTGAGGGTTCGTACGTGAACTTGTTGATGGTGCAACAAGGCTACGCGTGGGCAAACAAAGAGTTCGGCCGCGATCCAGCGTTCGCCAAGGCGCAAGCCGCCGCGCAGCGCGCA
>JAKPSO010000128.1 GCA_029571495.1 Pseudomonadota bacterium | reverse complement strand
TAATACCCGAAACAGATAGAACTATGCAAAAGACCGCTGCACAACGATTGCGAACCTATGGGCCCCGGTAATCGACCGCTTGATCTTGATTGGTTAGAAGACTTTTTGGCGCTCGCCGAAACGGGGAATTTTTCGCGCGCGGCGCAGGCGCGAAACATTGCGCAGCCTGCATTCAGCCGCCACATCAAATCGCTCGAAGAATGGGTGGGCGTTGCGCTTTTCGACCGCGCGACGCATCCGGTGGCGCTCACAGCGGCGGGCGCGCGAATTCGCCCCGAGATCGAGGACACGTTGCAGCGCCTCGAAAGCTCACGCCACTCCGCCCGCGCCGCGCACGAGCAAGCCGCGGTGAGTTTGCAATTTGCGGCGACGCACGCGCTTTCGCTTACTTTCTTCCCGGCGTGGCTCAGCGGACTTGAGGGCCGCATCAGCGTCGGGCCGATTCAGATGGTCTCAGATAGTTTCGCGGCGTGCGAAGACTTGATGCTGCAACGGCGCGCGCAGTTTCTGTTGTGTCACGGTCATCACGCCGTGCCTGGTCGTTTGGACGAAACGCAATTCACGTTTGTGACAGTCGGCAATGATGTGTTGGTGCCAGTGTCCGCGGCGCGCGGCGGCAAAGCGCTGCACACGATCACGGCGAAATCGACGGCGTTGCCGGTGCTCGCGTACGGCGAAGGTTCCGGCATCGGGCAAATCATGCGCTCGGTAATGCGCGAGAAATTCGCGTCGGCAGGTTTTGCGACCGTCTTCACTTCGCACCACGCGGTGCTTTTGAAAACAATGGCGATCGAAGGACGCGGCGTGGCTTGGCTTCCGCAGAGCTTGGTCGCGCAGGACATAGATGCGGGGCGGTTGACGCCGGCCGCCGGAAAGGCGTGGCAAGTGCCGATCGAAATTCGCCTCATTCGTCCACGAGTGACGCTGACCGATGCGGCGGAAGCGTTGTGGCGCGTCGTCAGCGGTTCCGGAACGCAGCGCATGTCGGATTAGGCTTACAGCTTTTTCGGCGAAGCGACTGGCAAACAGCCGTTACAGCGCATTTTTCACGCAAGTCGACATTTGTATTTTCTTTTATGCAAAGACTGCCTGACGGCGCTTTGCGCCCAAAAGCCACATCGGTGCAAGCCGTATAATCGCCAGCCGCGCCGTAGGGGATCAGCGCGCGCGATAGCGAAAACGTTCATTACATTTCCGGGGACATTCTGCACATGCGAAGCCAGCCACGCTGCAACCGCGCGCCGTTGATGCGCGCGCTTTTCACCACCAGCATCGTCGCGCTCGCGACCTGCGCTGCGACCGTCAACGCGGCCACAATCACGGTGACCAACACGGCCGATTCCGGCGCGGGTTCGCTACGCGCTGCGGTCGCTGCGGCAACGGCGGGCGACACCATCAATTTCGCGGTGACCGGCACCATCACGCTGACCACTGGCCAAATCGTGATCGACAAGGCGCTCACCATCAACGGCCCCGGCCCCGCGCAGCTCACGATTTCCGGCAACAACAGCAGTCGCATCTTCGCGATCAACGACGGCAATTCGACGTCCGATTCGCCGGTTACGCTCAGCGGCTTGCGTTTGACCGCGGGCAACGCGACAGCAAGCAATCCTGCCGGGACCTGCCCCGCCGCGTCCGGCACCAGTGGCGGCGCGATTGCGGCGTTGGAGTCTGTAACGCTGAGTAATCTTGAGGTCGACGGAAACACGTCGGCGCGCAACGCCGGCGGCATCGGCTGGTTCCCGACATTGAGCGGACAAACATTCGCCATGAGCGATTCCGTGATTAGCAACAACTCGTCGGTCTGCGCAGGCGCGGCAACCTCCGTTAACGGCGGCGGGTTAATGCTCTCGCTTGACGCAACGTTTCCGACCAACGGCACGGTGTCCGCATCGCTCGCGCGTGTGCGAATTTTGAACAACACGGCCGAGCGCTTCGGCGGCGGTTTGACGAACTACATGCCGGGCACGGTCACGATCACCGACTCCGTCATCTCCGGCAACACCGCGCTAACGCGTAACGGTGGCGGCATTTTGTCTTCTTGGCTTGACGGGTTCCCCACTGCAGCGACGACGATTTTGATTCGCACCGAAGTCTCCAACAACACTGCCGAATACGGCGGTGGAATTCTTGCGGCCAATGAGTCGCCGTCAGCGCAAACGAGCGACGGCCAAGGCTCGATCACGCTTTACGAGAGCACGGTTTCAGGCAACTCGGCGCGCACTACGGGTGGGGGGATCAGCCTCTACGGCAACGTGCTCGCTGTACTTGCGAATTCCACGATCGCCGCGAACGCGGCACTCGGAGCGACGTCAGGCAGCGGTGGCTTGCGCATCGAAAACGGCGTTACGTCGGGCACTCCGGCTACGAATAATTTGCCCAATCAAGTCATCATCGAGAGCAGCATTCTCGCGGGAAACACCGCGCCTGTTGGCACGGCGCCCGACCTGAATCTCTTTGTCAATGGTGCAGCGATTTTGCCGCTGACGGTGAACAACAGTCTCGTTCAATCCTACAACCCGTCGTTCACGATCAACGGCAACGCGAACCTCACTGGCGTCCCCGCACAACTCGCGCCGCTCGCGAACAACGGTGGCCTGACGCGCACACACGCCCTGCTTGCTGCCAGCCCAGCCATCGACAAGGGGCGCAACACGCTCAACGCGGCGACTGACCAGCGCGGCGCAGGTTACGCGCGTAGCGTGGGTGCGGCACCTGACATCGGTGCATTCGAGTTCGGCGCGGCTCCGGTCAATACGTGCCTTGATGTGGACGGCAATGGCGTTGCGGGTGAGAGCGCGCGCGACGGGGTTCTGCTCGCGCGCTACCTGTTGGGTTTCCGCGCCACCGCATTGACCTCTGGGCTCGCACTTTCCGGCACGCGCACCACGCCTGCGTTGGTAGAAAGCTTCATCGGCAACGCTAGCAACTACGACGTCGTGGGTCGCGCAGCGCCCGCGCCGACGGCGCTCGTCGACGGCCTCACCCTGGTACGCCTCATGCTCGGCGTGCCCGATTCGGCGCTGCTCGGCGGCATCACCGTGCCCGCAGGCGCACAGTTCACAACGGCGACTGCGATCCGCGGCAACATCAACACGCGTTGCGCGATGACGTTCTAGGATACGAGCGATTCTGGCTCGCGACAGTGCTGCGCGCCGTCATACCAGAAATGGGTGGCCGCGCAGCGCCTGCAAAAACGTCGCGCCGCAAACGACACAGAGCAACACGCCCGCGCACCAGATGACTCGCGTACGCGCAGCTTCGCTATTCTCGCTAGGCGATAGCCGTGCCAGCATCCAACCCACTATTGGCAAAAAGTGCATCGCGTGAATCGCGAAAAAGTGCGCCACGCGCAAGTCTCCGCCGTGACGCGACCAGTGAAAAATCGCGAGGCCGCCCGCATCAGTGGCGCTGCCACCGACCCAGTGACCACCGGTCATTGCGCGCGAGCCGAGGTAACCGCCTGTGGCTGTGCCAAGGACGCAAGTGATGATCAAACCCCAGCCAATTGCGTGGCGCATTGAGCGCGACATGGCAACCTGCGGACTCTTGAACACGAGCACTCCAAGCACGCCCGACGTTAGATTCATGAGCACTGCGCCGATACCCATGAGTGTGTACAGGGACGCATAGAGTGACGATGATAGGTTGTAGTGCGACGCCTGTGCGTGCGCGCCCTGCCAGGTGATGTAAAGCGCTTCGAAGAGGCCACCGCCAATGGCCGCCCACACAACATACCGTCCGGCTCGGCCTTCGCGTGACGACACCGGAAGCCACGCGAGAAACAGCGCCAACGTCAACAAGTAGGTGCCGACGGAAACTTGAAACTTCCACGGTTTGAGCCATACGCTGACGCCCTGAAATGTTCGCTCATCGACGAGCGGCAGCAGCGCCGTCATGCACGACCACGCCACCAGCGCCGCCCCTGTCCATGCCAGCGCGGGCGAGCATCGCACTATCTCGCGCCAGAAGGTGGCCGTAGTGCCTAATCCGTGTTTCGCTTTGCGCAGCGAAGCGCCGTCCAAATAAGTCTCGCTCATTTCATCTCCACGGACGCGCGATGCGAGCGCTCCGTTAGCTTGAACACAACGAGGAACAGCAGAAGCCCCGCCGGCCCGAACATCAGCGTTGCAAACAGACACAGCACCGTCAACCACTGCAACAACACAGGACGCCCGACGGCAAGTACACGATCCACCTGCCAACGCCCAATGAGCAGATCGAACGCAAGGTAATGAATCCAACCCGCGAGCAGCGCCCCTTTCGACGAAAAGAGCAACGCCACCTGCGACAGCGAATTGAATCCGCCCGGTGCCCCCCACGAAGATGCGAGCACGATCACGTAGCCCACGCATAAAACAAGCGGCAGCAAACGACCGCCGATCAGAAGCGCCGCAGACTGCCATCGCACCGGACCGAGCAAGCCCACGCAGAGCAATGCCCACGCCAACGCCATCGGCGCGCTCGCCATTTGAAAAAGTTGGTCGTAATTCATGCGCTCACCACTCGTCTCGTTGTTTGTACTTTAAGCGCGAACAATACTAGCAACAGGCCGACGCGGCGCAGCGGGCGTGGGCTCCGTGGTGTAGCCAATGCGGCACAGCATTTGCACCGTCGTGTCGCTCGCGGTGCGCGGCGCCGGTTTCCCGATCACCGCCTGATGCGCGGCTTCGAAGTAGCTCGCCATTTCAGGATACTCCTGCAACGCCTGACTCATGGGGTGCAACCCCAGTCCCATTTCGGTTGCCTTGAGCTGCATGCGAACGAACGCACGGCCCACATGGATTTGCTGCGTGCGCTGGTTACCATCGGTGACCAGCCACACCCAGCCCATCGTCTCGGCACTCGTCGTGACGTACATCTCGGTCATCTGCCTATCCGCAGGGCTACCTAAAGCAGGCACGGCCTTACGGTCGAGCAAACCAAAGGTGTCCGCAAATCGCGCAAGGAAATTTGTCAGCGCGACGCCGTCGCGATGCGCAATGATTTCCGCCGACCCGATGCGCAGTTTGCCCAGGGTTTCAATAACCACGCGCGGAACGGCCTTGTCCACTAGGCCCGCCTCACGTGCGATGTCGCGAAGGCGTTGCACCGCAGCGGCTTCCACCGTACCTCCAGTCATGACGATCGTACTCCCGGCGCTTGCGAGCAAGGTCTTGACCGCATCGGCACTTACAGGACGTGCCATGTCGTAACCCCAACGCGCGGTCCGGCGATTGAGCACATGTGCGAAGAGTGGGTCGCGCTGGCCGCCAGTCGTCAACTCGATGCGCGCCACCGGCCGTTGATCCCACGCCGTGAGTTGCATCGGCAATTCACCCTGTGGCCACAGTTTGACCCGCGCGCCTACGCCTTGCTCGCCGAGCGCCTGTGCCAACAGTTCGATGAAACAGCCGTGGCCAATCAGTATCTGACGAGCGTACGGATCGGACTCGGCGAGCAATCGCTCCTTGTCGCAGTAAAGCGTGATGACATCACGTTCACGCAGGTCCACGATCCAAGGCTGCATGTTGTGTGGGTTCGGCGCGGTGATGGCGAACGCCACAGCGCGGCGACGCACGTCAGTCTCAGCGCCCGGGCCGTTCCAAGCCTCAACCGCTTGCGCGGGAAATGCGGTGAAGCTAGCGCAGCCAGGCAGCGCGCCTACGGTTACGGCGGTGATGACACCACCACCCACCAAACGAACGAAATTGCGGCGATCCACAGAGCGACTCCTT
>JAKPSO010000124.1 GCA_029571495.1 Pseudomonadota bacterium | reverse complement strand
AGCGCCGCAATGGCCGCCGCGAACGAGAGATGTTGCATGCGGCGATTATGCCGACAATATGCGCGTCACTTCCTGAGGTGTGATGCGATAAGCGCCGCTATTCTCGCGCCAAGAAAATACGCGGCGCGGCTGTTCGTCTTCGAGAAGCACGGCTGCATAGTCATCGACTGCGAGCGTTGAGGGCATTTCGCGCGCGTTCACAGCTTCGAGCAAACGAGCCGCTCTTCCGCCTTTTTCGCCGTTAAAGTGCGGGCAAAAACCACCGTCAACCCAACCAAGACAAGAAAGGCGCGCGTACCCGTCACCGTAGGAATCGGAAAAGCCGGCTTCAAACCATGCACTGGCGCCCGCGCTCATTCCCGAAATGAGTACACCGGATTCGTAGGCAGCGCGGAGCGCAATGTCGATACCCCATTCACGCCAGACACCAAGCGCAGATTTCGTGTTGCCACCACTGACAAAAACCGCATCCATTGTTAGTAACGTTGCTGCGATATTACGGAGCGGTACAGAGTTCGCGCGGGGCTTACGAAATGGCGTCAACACGAACGGCTCCGCACGCGTAGAGAAGGTCTCTTCAAACGCATTCACCACCGATTCGGCATCGCCGCACGGCGTGGCAATCAAGCAAATTTTGGGACGCGACTTTCTCGTAAGCGAGACAATTTGTTCGTCAATGTAGGTGCGTGCGCCCTCCATCATGAAGCCACCACCACCGATGGCGAGAATACGTCGCAACGGGTCGGTCACGCTACGCCGCGCGCATCATCTTTTTGTGTGTCTTCGCGAGCGCTTGCAGGTATTCCATCTGATCGGCGAGGATGTGCCGATTGGCGAGGATGAGTTTTTCGCTTTTTACTGGGCGATACGGCACGTACAACAAACGAATGCCCGCTTGCTCGGGCGTGCGGCCCGCTTTGTCAAGGTTGCAATCGCGGCATGCAGTGACGCAGTTTTCCCACGTGTCTTTGCCGTTTTGCGAGCGCGGAATGATGTGGTCGCGCGTGAGCTCGGATTCGGGGAATTCTTCACCGCAATACGCGCAGAGGTGACGGTCACGCGAAAACAGCAAGCGGTTGTCGCGCCCCGGAAGCGCGGAGACAGGGCTCCATGTGCTGTGGCGGTGCTCGCCTTCGCAGGCGATGATGGAAGCTACCTCGATCACGCTGCGCTCGCCGCTGCATCGCTGAATGCCGCCGCGGTAGGTGAAGATCACGTGGCCGAGGGACCACACCACGGCGCCGCGCGCGTACTGTGACACGGCGTCGTCTGGCGTCATCCAACCTTTCGGTTGTCCACCGGAGTCAAGGGCCAAAATCGCTAAGGACATGGATACGACACTCCTCAAAATGCGTTGCTGCCATCTACATACGCATCTTGGAAGCGAAACTTACCACGTTTTGGCGGCGCGCGTTTTACAGAGGCGCCGTGGCGCGAACTCGGCGGCTAGTGTTGCAACTGCAAAGCCGCCAACCGGCTGTACAGCGGCGAACTTTGTACAAGCTCTGCGTGCGTGCCTTCCGCGAGCACGCGACCGTTGTCTATG
>JAKPSO010000104.1 GCA_029571495.1 Pseudomonadota bacterium | reverse complement strand
GCGGGTATCGCTTCTAGAGAGCGGATCGAGCGAGAGTTCGCGCTGCTCGGCGTGCCGGTGACGTGGGTCGGTTCCACGGCGCAATTCGGCGGAGTCACCAATCGTTACGACGATCCCACGCGCCTCGGCAGTGATCGTTGGGCCGCGATGGTGGCGGCGTGGAAGCGGAACATGGCACCGTGCATTGTCGCCTGCGCCGGGACTGCCTTGACCGTCGATCAGCTTGATGAGCGCGGGCATTTCATCGGCGGAGCGATCGTTGCGGGCTATCACGCCATGCTCGGCGGTCTCGCGGGCAACACCGCGGCGCTCTCGGTGGACGCCGGTGATTGGACCGCGCAGCCTACCAATACCCGCGACGCTCTCGCGACCGGCGCCATCGACGCGATGGTCGGGGCGATTGAGCGCGGCCAGGCGCGACTTGCGCAGCGCCTGAAGACGCGAGGCATCAACACGACGCCGCGCATTGTGCTCACGGGGGGCAGCGCATACCGTTTGTTGGCGCACTTGCCCGAGGGAAATTCGGTGGTCGATTCGTTGGTGCTGGAAGGCGTGTATTTACTGGCACAATCGTAGGTTCTGTATCCAGCGCCGCCCGTTCGCTTTTTGATGAAAAAACTGTTCCTCTTGTTGTTGCTCGCTAATGCTGCGGTGTTCGGCTATGCCTACTACGAACGCTACAACAGCGAAGCGCAGGCAGCATCGGAGCGCTATAAGTCGGTGAACGCTGATCAAGTGCGCGTGCTCACGACGCAACAGATTTCTAAACTCGGCCCCGCGAAGGTCGCACAACTGACGTTAGCCTGCGCCGAATGGGGACCACTGTCCGAGACAGATCGAGCGCGAGCTATCAAACTCCTAGAGCCGCTGGGATTGGCGCGCACACTCTCGACGCGGCGCGTCGACGTGCCGGCCGAGCATTGGGTCTATATCGCGCCGAAGGCAAACAAAATCACCGCCGAGCGCGCGCTTGCCGATTTGAAGCGTCTAAACGTGAAAGATGTAGCGCTCATCCAAGATCAAGGGCCGTGGAATTTTGCGATTTCGTTGGGCGTGTTTCGCAACAAAGACGGAGCGGACGCGCGGCTTGCGGAGGTGAAAAAACTCGGCGTGAAAACCGCCACCTACGGCTCGCGCCCACAAACTGTTTCGATGACGAACTTGGTGTTGCGTGAACCCGCGCAATCGACCATTACACAGCTCGAATCGGTGCAATCTCAAATCGCCGGAACAGCAGTGACCACGGGCGCTTGCCCTGAGGCAAAGTAAGCAAAAACATCTGAGCGCAATTCATGTCGCCAACGGTTGTGATCACACCCGCAGCATCTCCTGAAGATGTTGAGCGTGCACGCGAACTCATGCGCCGTTACGCGGCCTGGACAGGCATCGATTTGTGCTTTCAAAATTTCGAAGCCGAGCTTGCCGCGCTGCCCGGCAAATACGTCGCGCCGCTGGGTGGGTTGTGGCTCGCCCGTGCGACGGGAAGCAACGAGCCCATTGGAGTCATCGCGCTGCGTCCGCTCAGCGACACCGTGTGCGAAATGAAACGACTGTGGGTCGAGCCCTCGGCACAAGGCTTAGGCTGTGGTCGTGCGTTGGCAAACACGGTGATCGCAGCGGCACGCGCGGCGGG
>JAKPSO010000098.1 GCA_029571495.1 Pseudomonadota bacterium | reverse complement strand
CCTTCTTCGCTGATGCGCACTTTGACGCCGGGCATCGGCGAGCCTACGTAGCCCGGCGCGTTCAGCGCAATCGACGACGTGTTCGAATACGCAAAATCCTCGGTCATCGCGTAGCCCTCGACGAGATTGAGCCCGAGCTTGCGATACCACGCGATCAGCGCTGCCGGAATCGGCGCGGAGCCGCTGCCCGCGTGTTTCACGGAATCTAGGCCCAGGCCACGGAGCACTTTGCGTCCGATGATGTTGCGGATGATCGGAATAGAGAGCAGCAAATCGAGTTTCTTCGCGGGCATCTTGTGATAAACGCCCTGTTGAAACTTAAGCCATAGACGCGGCACCGAGATGAACACTGTTGGTCGTGCGCGCTGCAAATCTTTGACAAACGTCTCCAGCGCCTCGGCGAAAAACACATGCCCACTGCCTTCCACGAACGCAGCGCACTCGATCCACGCGCGCTCGAAAACGTGCGCCAGTGGCAAGTACGACAAGATGCGAATTTCTTCGTTGGGGCCGATAGCGTCGCGAATGTTTTGCGCCATGCCCTGCGCAGCGGCGGTGATGCGATCAAACCGATGCATCACGCCCTTCGGACGGCCCGTCGAACCGGAGGTGTACATCATGATCGCGATCTCGTCGCCCGCGCGTGAGGGCGTGCCTGCGATCGGTTCGTGTTTCGCGATGACCGCGTCCCAAGCTTCGTGTGAAGTCCGCACGCTATCCGGCGCGAGTGGGAATGCGATGCACGGCAAAGTTGACGGTACCGCGCTGGCTTGTTGCTCCCAGGTGTCGAGCTTACCGAGGAACAACAGGCTCGCGCCGCTGTGTTCCAGCACATAGCCCACGGTCTCAGCCGTTTCAGTTGGGAAGATTGCGACAGTCGTGCCGCCCGCCATCCAGATCGCGAGTTCCGCCATGAAAAAGTGCGCGCAGTTCTTCGACAAAATCGCAACGCGCGCGCCACGCGGAAAGCCGCGGCTTTGCAAGTGCGTGGCCATGCGTCGCGACTGATCCATCATCTGCCGCCAGGTGTAATCCACCACTGCGCCACCGCCGGTCGGCTGCGTCAAAAAAACTTTGTCGGGGTGCGCGCGTTCATGGGCGTAAACGCGATCGAGAATAAGTGTGTCGTTTGTCATAACTCCTCCTTCACATTTCGAATCGAGCGCACACGACGTAACCGCTCTAGCGTCGGGTTTTCTTTCGTGTGCAACTAGTCCAGTTTGCCTATTCGATTAGAGCACGGCCGTGCCGAAGTTCGCCGCGGGTTTATCCGGTTTATGCGCGGCGTCAAATCCCGCTACCGTGCGCCTCGCTGCGCCGCGATTTGCTCGCGCAGAACAGAAACTTCTTCCAACAAATCCACCACCAAGGCGCTCACTTCCGCGTTCGCATCAAACGTGCGCTCGATATTTGCAAGTCTGCGCGCACGGATCAGCGCCGCGCTCGCGAAGCGCCAATCGCGTTCGTCGTTATGTGCAGTCGCGTTTTCGCATGCGAGCAATCCGTCTGCCACGCGCTCCGTGATCCACGTCGTCTCGACGGCGCACGCGCACGCCATTTCGTGAATCGTGAGCGTCGATTCGTCGACCACTGTGCCAGAAAACACTGCAAGATTCATCGTGTTCATACGCTTGCTCCAGTGGCGTTGGGTGTACTCGCCACACGCGGGTTAAACGCTATCTCGCGTGCCATGTCTTCGTAGATTTTTCGTGCCTTTTCGGTGTCCGCCGGAGGCAAGACGACGTTAATTTCTAAGTACAAGTCACCGGCTTCGTTCGTACCTTGGCCCGGGATGCCACGACCGCGCAGCCGAAGTTTGCGGCCGGTTTGTGATCCCGGCGGCACCGTTACTTGCACGGTCCCTGACGGCGTCGGCATCGCAATGGACGCGCCGAGCGCCGCTTCCCATGGCGCGAGCGGCAACGTCTCGATTACGTCACGGCCATCGACGCGGTAGCGCGTATCCGGCGCAAAGCTGATTTCCAAAAAGAGATCCCCCGCCGGGCCGCCGCCGAATCCGGGGCTGCCTTGCCCGCTCAAGCGAATGTGTTGTCCCGCCTTGAGGCCCTTCGGAATGTTCACATTTAGCGTGCGCTCGTCGTTCACCACGTGGCCGTTCTCGTCGAGTCTTGCCGCACGCAATTTGATCGCTCGCGTCGCGCCGGTGTACGCGTCGGCCAAGTCAATCACCACCTTGGCGTGATGATCTTCGCCGCGCATTTGCGCTGGGCCATGTGCGCCGCGGGCGCCACCGCCGCCACGCCGCGCCGATTCACCGAACAAATTCGAGAAGAAATCGCTAAAGCCCTGTGCTTCGGCGTCGCTCATGCCCGCGCCTGAATACTCGCGGCCCGCGTTCCAATCGGGCGGTGGTCGGAATTCTTGGCCCGCTTGCTGGCGGGCACTCAGTGCGTCGTAGGCCGCGCGCTTCTCAGGATCCGAGAGCACGGTGTTGGCCTCGTTAAGCTCCGTCATGCGAGCACCCGCGTCCGCGTCTTTGCTCACGTCCGGGTGATACTTCCGCGCGAGTTTGCGAAACGCCTTTTTGATCTCATCCGCGTCAGCCGTTTTGCTCACGCCGAGGATCTGGTAGTAGTCCCTAAATTCCATCTGACAGGACTCCTGAATGCAATGAGTGCGACGCAACCGTCGCGCATGCAATCAGTATGCGCCGATGCCTTCGCGCTTTGTTGCGCAAAGTCACTTCAGGCGCTGAAACTGTCTAGTCAATTAGGCGAAGTTTCGGCTTCTTCATCCACACCAATCGGTAGTAAAGCGTCTGCAGTGTGAGCATCGCAGTGAACGCGGCCGGATACGCAAACCAAATGCCCGACAACCCCATGCTCTTGCTCAGGAAATACGCCACCGGAACTTCCACCAGTGCGATGCATAGGATGCTGATGCCAGTGGGGACGAGCACCGAGCCACTGGCGCGCATGACGCCAGCGAGCGCGCCGGAAGATCCCATGACCAAGAAGCTCCACAGCATGATGTGCAACAAGCCTTGTGCGATGTCGACGACCGCTTCGTCGGCGATGAACAGGCGAATGATGACGCGGGAGAGCGCATAGCCGATCAACACCATCGTGCCGGTGAGGACGAGATTCATCATAAGCCCAGTGCGTGTGATCGGCCCGAGGCGGTCCGGCTTGCCCGCGCCAATCGCTTGCGCGCCAAGGATCGAGCAAGTGATCGCGATCGAAATCGCCGGAAACTGCACGTAGTTGATGATTTGGTTCACCGCGCCGTAGGCCGCAATCGCTTGCGATCCAAAGCCGTTCACGAGTGAGAGCAACACCACTTCTGCGAGCGAAATCACGATCATTTGCACACCCGTTGGCACACCGATTTTGAGCACTGCCTTGAAGATCGTGGGGTCAATCCGCAAATGCGGCCGCATCGCCGCGTTCGGCGCCATTGGGTGTGTCGTGTTGTCGTACGGACGATGCAACAGCCGCCACGCAAGCCACACGATAGCTGCGGTGTTGGCGATGATCGACGCCCAGGCCGCACTGGTCAGTCCCAGCGGTGCCAAGCCGACCCAACCGCGAATCAGTGCGGGTGTGATGATGAGCCCCAGCGTCGTTGAAAGGATCAGCGCAAGGAGCGGAGACACTGTGTCGCCGACGCCGCGAAGCATCGACGTGAGCAACAAGAACAAGAAGATGCCGGGTAGCGCGATCATGATCACTCGCGCATACGAAATCGCATCGGCAACGATATCGGCGGGCGTGCCTAGCAGATGCATGATGTCGGCGGCAAACACGAACCCCAGCACAGCCACCGTCGTCCCAAAAATTAGCCCCGCGACAAGCGTAGTACCGACGACGGCGCGTACGCGATCAACCTTGCGCGCGCCCCACGCTTGTCCGATCAGCACCGACGCGCCGGCGCCCAACCCGATGATGAACGCAATCAGAAAAAACACGATAGGAAACATCGACGACACAGCGGCCATCGCCTTCACGCCAAGCATTTGCCCGATGTAAATGCTGTTGGCGGTGCCCGACAATGACTGCAAAAAATTGCTCGCAATCATTGGCCCGACAAAGGCCAGAAACACACGCCACAAATGCGTTGGCGGCGGCACATGCATCGCGGGCTTGCCGCCGTGAGCGGCGGTGTTGGAGGTTTCGCTCACTTCGCGGCTCCGGTTGATTCTGGTTGCGGTGCCACAGCCGCGAACGCTACGTTCGCTAAGCGCCGCGCTTCGGTGCGTACGTCTTCCGGCCAAGTTTCGGAGTTTTGCATGAAGCGTTCGGCGTTGTTGGTGAAGAGGGCGCGTGTCGCCTCCTCGAACCCACGCTCGTTCCCCGCGATGGCATTGATGAAGCGATAGCAGGCGACTTGCGCTTGCCGCACGCGATCCGCGCCTTCGCTAAAGCGCCGCGCCGTGTGCACGAGCTTGCGCAACGTTACCGACGCGCCACCGGGCTGCTGCGCGAGCCAATCCCAATGCTGCGGCAGCAAGGTCACTTCGCGCGCCACCACACCAAGCTTCGGGCGACCGGGACGCGCGGCGTTACTTGTCGCGCCGCTATTCATTGCACCCGACAACGCCGCGGGGTCCGAGAGATCAATTTGCTCGCCCGTGTTTGCATCGAACACGAGCGGCGAAAGCTGCTCGGGAGGCTGCGCAGCGATGAACGCCGCGAGTTGTTGGTCGGTGCCTTGCGCGATGCGCTTGCCGTCGAGAAAGGCCATGTATTGCGGTGGAGGAGTTGGAGTTTGCAATGTGGGTAGACGTGCGAGATTGAATTGATGAACGTAATATTACCCGGATAAAAATTAGTTGTCAATTTTATCCGGGTAAATTCATCGTGCAACCATTTCGCAGCGCGGCGCTGTTTCGCTATCCTCCTGAGAGATTCAACGCTTTACACGCTTTACATGCTATGCACGCTATGAGCACGCACACCACCCAATCTATTCCCGGCCTCACGTTGACCGAGCATCGTTTCCAGCTTCCGGTCGACTACGCGCATCCCAACGCCTACCCAAAGATCACGGTCTTCGCGCGCGAAGTCGTCGCGCCGGGCAAGGAGGACGCCGATCTCCCGTACCTCGTGTTCTTTCAAGGCGGACCAGGCTTCGGTGCG
>JAKPSO010000092.1 GCA_029571495.1 Pseudomonadota bacterium | reverse complement strand
GTTGAACTTCACCGCGGTCGGCAGCGAATAGGCCGGGACCATTTTCTTTTTCTTGCGCACGACGTAGTTGACCAGCGCGCCTTTCACGAAGCCCATCAAGTCGCCCATTGATGCGAGTACGATGTGCTTCACTGGCGTTTTGTCGACGACCTGTTGCAGCGTTGCTGCAAAATTTTCAAGGATGACGATAGCCTTCGCGCCAGAGTCTTTCAGCTGGTGCTCAAGTTCACGCGGCGTGTAGAGTGGGTTCACGTTCACGGCAACAAAGCCCGCGCGCAACACCGCGGCCACCGCCACAGGGTATTGCAACACGTTGGGCATCATGCACGCAACGCGGTCTCCTTGTTGCAGGCCGAGACTTTGCAGATACGCGCCGAGTGCGCGCGAGAGTTCGTCAAGCTCGCGATACGAAATCGTCTTGCCCATGCAGGTGAATGCGGGACGCGCGGCGTACTTCTGGAAGCTCTCTTCGAGCAGTTGCACGATCGAGGCGTACTGATCGTATTTGATCGTTGCGGGCACGCCCTTGGGGTAATGTTTCAGCCACGGAAAATCCATGGGTTCCTCCTTTTTTCTATCGTGATTTCACGGTGGATCGGCTCCGCGCTCCGTTGCCGGACTTCCTCGCGCGTGGGCCAATGATGCGAGGCATGATAGCAGCGCTTTTCCGTGTAGCGAAGCCAAGAAAAAATCAAACGCAGTGCGAGGATTTGTGCGCTACTGCGCGTGGCGTCGTGACGCGCAAATGTGGTCGCGATGCTTGCTAAGCGGCGTGCATGGTTGACTCGAGCGCCACGTTGCGTCCCTCGATTTCGTTGCGCTGCATCGAGGCTACGGAGAATCGCGTGCTTAATACAGCTTTTGCGGCTTACCGACCATAAATAGGTCGTTTGAGCAAAATAATCATATATGTCGACAATGAGAATTTTGACGATCTAACGGCCATGGAAACGTCGTTAGGGCCAAAAAGCTGTTACTTAGTCCGACTACACTTGAGGCTATGGCACTTCTTACGCTTCAAAACGCTCACTTGGCTTTCGGCCTCGCCCCGCTCCTCGACGGCGCGGATTTCGCAATCGAAACGCGCGAACGCATTGGCCTGATCGGCCGCAACGGCGCTGGCAAAAGTTCGCTCTTGAAAGTGCTCGCACGCACGCAAACGCTCGACGACGGCGCGATGGCTTTGCAAGGCGGTCTGCGCATCGCGACGGTGCCGCAAGAGCCCGTGTTTTCGGGGAACGAAACGGTGTTCGAGGCGGTCTCGAATGGGCTGTCGCGCGCGCGCGAACTGCGCGAGCAGTACGAAAAACTCGCGGTCGAAGGCGGCGACGAACACGTGCTCTCGGACATGCAGCACGAAATTGATGCGCTCGAAGGCTGGACGTGGGAGTCGCGCGTTGACGCGACGCTCTCGCAGCTGAACCTCAACCCTGACACACTCGTCGCCACGCTTTCCGGCGGTCTCAAGAAGCGCGTCGCGATTGCACAAGCGCTTGTGGCGTCGCCCGACGTGTTGCTGCTCGATGAGCCGACGAACCACCTCGATCTCTCAGCGATCGCGTGGCTTGAGGGTTTGCTCACGAGCTACAAAGGCAGCGCGGTGATCATCAGCCATGACCGCACGTTCCTCGACAACGTCGTCACGCGCATCGTCGAACTGGATCGCGGCAAACTGACGGGCTTTCCCGGCAACTACGCCGCGTACGAGACACAGAAGGCCGCGCAGCTTGAGTTCGAAGCCACGGTCAACGCGAAGTTCGACAAGTTTCTCGCGCAAGAAGAAGTGTGGATTCGCAAGGGCGTCGAAGCGCGCCGCACAAGGAACGAAGGCCGCGTGCGTCGCCTCGAAGCGCTCAGAAACACGCGCGCCGCACGCCGCGATTCGCTCGGCCGCGTGAAGCTTGAGATCACAAGCGGCGGCCAATCCGGCAAGATCATCGCCGAGTTGACGGACGTGTGCAAGTCCTACGGGGACAAGGTAATCGTCAAGGATTTCACCGCGACGATTCTGCGCGGCGACAAGGTCGGCCTCGTCGGCCCGAACGGCATCGGCAAGACGACGCTACTCAAATTGATTCTTGGGCAGATCGAGGCCGACAGCGGAAAAATTCGCACCGGCACCAACATGCAAATCGCGTATTTCGATCAAATGCGCGACGGCTTGAACGAAGAAGC
>JAKPSO010000078.1 GCA_029571495.1 Pseudomonadota bacterium | reverse complement strand
AGCGCGGATTCATCGCCACCCGTGCCTGCGCGAATTTCAAGAAAAATATTGCGCTCGTCGGCCGGGTCTTTCGGCAGCAGCGCAATGGTCAGCTCTTTTTCGATGCGCTCGATGTCGGTCTTCGCAGCCTCGATCTCTTCTTGCGCCATGTCGCGCATCTCGGGGTCGGCGAGCATCTCCTGCGCGCCCGTCAAATCGGCTTCACGCGACTGAAACTGCGCGAACAACGCGGCGATCGGCTCGATGTCGCTACGTTCACGTGACAACGCGCGAAAGCGATTCATATCGTTCGTCACCGAAGGATCTGACAACAAGCTCTCCACCTCCACCAAACGGCGCGAGAGTTGTTCAAGCTTGATGCGAAAAGTATCTTTCATGGGTCTCTACAAATAGAAAAGCCACGCGCAACGCTGCTTCATCCGAAAAGGACGATGGAAGCAGGTGGGCGTGGCTAAAGGTGCATTTGCCTTTATTTTAGGCGATTGGGGTGGGTGGACTTAGACTGATTGCGTGGCCACAAAAACGAACAGTGAAAGGAAGGACATGCCCATGCGCGAAACACAAACACTGAACGCTCCAATCGCCCGGCGGTGGTTGCGACCCATCCGCTTGCAGGCGTCCGTGCTTTTTATTGGAGTGTTGGTGGCCGCCTGCGCTCAGTTGCCGACTGACACATCAACAGCAACAGCCGCTGTCGTGGCGAGAAACCCCGAGCTGGCCGAAATTCGCCGAGCCGATCAGGCAGACAGACAAGTTCGCGCCGACAAAATTGACTGGAGTCTTGTTGCTGCGCGCGACAAAGCGCGCCTGTCGCGCGTGCGCGAGATCATCGCCACTGGCGGGCTTCGTACGGCTGAGGACTACTTCGATGCTGCGCTCGTGTGTCAGCACGGCGGGACGGTTGACGACATTCGGCTTGCCTATGCGTTAGCGACGATTAGCGCGGCAATCGATCCGAAAGCGACCAGTGCAAATTGGCTCACTGCAGCGGCGTGGGACCGAATAATGATGCGGATGGACAAACCGCAGTGGTACGGCACTCAATTCCGAAAAGGCAAAGAGCCAAACGCGCGCTGGGAGCTATACAACATTGACGAAACCGTCGTGACGGATGAGCAGCGAAAGGTGTTGGGCGTGCCGTCGTTGGAGGAAGCAAGAGCTCGTGCGCAGCGGATGAACGAATAGCGTAGTGGTGAGGCTCGCCGTGGACACCAGGTATGGGCGCGTCTGAGGCAACGCATCAAAACGATGATATGATGCGCTCGTTCACCAGCCAATCACCATGCGCACCACACTCAACCTCACCGAAGACGCATTACACGTCGCCAAGCATTTGGCGGAGCGCGAGCATTTGTCCCTCGGTGACGCGGTGTCGCAACTCATACGAGCAGGCGCGCAGGCGAGAGCATCGGCACCTGCCGCGACCATGCCGTTGCGTGGAAGATTCGCTCTGCTCCCGTCGCGAGACGAGATCATCACCGTCGCGCACGTTCGCGAACTGATGGAACGCGAAGGCATTTGACGTGGTCAAGTCACGCCTACGCAAGGCCACCGCTGAGGTACGCGAACCCGATACGCGCTACCTCGTACCCGCGCGCTGCTTGCTTGATGTAAACGTGTG
This sequence comes from Pseudomonadota bacterium, assembly GCA_029571495.1. Lineage (GTDB taxonomy): Bacteria > Pseudomonadota > Gammaproteobacteria > Burkholderiales > Casimicrobiaceae > Casimicrobium. The sequence continues at coordinate 544 of JAKPSO010000078.1, read as the reverse complement.
GGTCGCGCTGTTCGACGATGCGCATGTGGCTTCAGCACGTGCAAACGCTTTCATCGATTCGCCAGACACGCGAATCGCCACGTGTCCGCTCGTAGAAAATGCCGTCATTCGCGTACTGAACCTACCAAGCTACGGACGGCGCGGCGCGCTCGGTTTACAGAGGGTTCGCGATCAACTCAAACTTGCGTGCACATCGCTCGACCATGAATTTTGGCCCGACGACGTGTCGCTTCGTGACGATAGCGCCGTCGACTTTTCACGTGTGCATGGGCACAATCAAATCACGGATTTGTACTTGCTTGCGCTTGCCGTGAAACACGGCGGCGCGCTTGTGACGTTTGATCAAAACATTCCGTTTGACGCGGTGCGCGGGGCAGGATCGCATCACCTTCAAGTGCTTTAGGGCGACGCGGGAGTAAACCCGCAGTCCCTCCTAGGTAAAGCAATTCGCAGTTACGCCTTCGCAAACTCCACGCGATGCTTGATCCAGCGCGACAAGAACGCCGTTTTGTCGAATGATGCATCGGCCTCCAATTTCGTTGCG
>JAKPSO010000077.1 GCA_029571495.1 Pseudomonadota bacterium | reverse complement strand
CGGCGGCGCGAGCGTGATGCATGCGCGAGCGAAGTTGGATCAAGCGCGTATCCCACAATTCTTGAGCGCAGAAAACGCAGTCGATGCGGTTGGTTTTTTGGAAACGTTTACGCGAAACCAGTCATTGCTTCGACAGGTTCCTGAGCAGAGCGTTGACGGATTCGGCCCACATCTCGACGAAGCGAAAGCCTTATTTGAACGCGTGTGGGGAGACGGCCGAACGCTTCTGTACGCGCACGAAGCGCGGCAGCTTTTGTCGGCGTTTGGCATACCGATGACCAACACTGGAATCGCGCGAACGCCCGCTGAGGCGGTCACGCTTGCCGATAGCTTTGGCTACCCGGTAGTGTTGAAAGTGGTGTCGCCCGACATTTCGCACAAAACAGAAGTCGGCGGCGTGCAACTCGATTTGCGTGACGCGACGAGTGTTCGTCGGGCAGCGAAGAAGATATTTGAAGATGTTGCGCTGCACGCGCCGACCGCGCACGTGGTCGGTTTGACAGTTCAGCCGTACGTCCGACAACGTGGCCAACGAGAACTCTATCTCGGACTGGCCACCGATCCGACGTTCGGCACCGTGATTGGGTTCGGCGCAGGCGGCATTGCAGTTGAACGTATTGACGACGTTGCATTTGAGTTACCACCGATCAATGACGTGTTGATTGCGAACCTGATATCCCGCGCACGGGTGTCGCGACTTCTGGATAGCTATAGCAACGTGCCCGGCATTGATCGTGATGCGTTGACCAAAATGATGTTGCGGTTTTCGGCGCTTGCCTGTGCGTGCCCCGAGATCGCTGCCTGCGATTTAAATCCAGTCATCGCTTACGAGCGCGGCGTGGTGGCGGTTGACGCGCGTGTTGTATTGAAGCCACGCGACGTCGCTGCGAAAGTTCTTCAAAAAGGTCGGTACGGACACTTGGCGGTGTACCCGTACCCGCGTGAGCTCGAAGAGACCATGACGCTGAAGAATGGCGTTGAGTTGCTCGTTCGTCCGATACAGCCGGAGGACGCTGACCGCGAGCGCGAGTTCGTGTCGCGATTGTCGCCGGAGACGCTTTACTTCCGCTTCATGATGCCGGTGCGCGAATTGTCGGCGTCGATGATTGAGCGGTTTACACAGATTGATTACGGCCGCGAGCTGGCGCTCGTGGGAGTCATCGGTAGCGGACCAACCGCGAAAATCGTTGGCGTCGCGCGCATCACACCGACCACGATTCCCGAGCGCTGCGAGTTCGCGATTGTCGTTGAAGAGACGATGCAAGGCACTGGACTCGCGCGTACGTTGATGTTGCGAATTATCCAAGCGGCCGGAGCGCGCGGCTACCGTGAAGTTGAGGGAATCGTGCTCCGCGAGAACCCTCGCATGCTCAAGTTCTGTGAGTCGTTGGGCTTCAAGATTCTCCCGAACCCTGACGATCCGGGCGAACGAATCGCACTGCGCAAGCTGGATTAGCTGCGGCGCAGCGTCCAATAAGACGGTAGTCCGTTGTCCTTGAGTGGATTGCTCTTGATCGCGCCTGGTTTTGGCGAAAATCGTGCACGGTTGTAATCCGCTGCGAATCGATTGAATACGTTCGCGTGTTGTGGCCATTTGGCCGCAGCATTTCTCATTGCATCCGTGACGGTCTCGTGGCTGCCCATTGCAAGGCCAGCGCGCTGCAATCGCTTCCGAAAGGCGATCCACGAACGCAACCAAGGATCAGTGCGGAGCGATTGACGATACAGTAGCAACCACCACACGAGCGCCATAAGTGCGCCGCTAGCCGTGATGGCTAGCAGCATCCAGCCCAAAGCCGTCACCGCGCTAATGCCCTCGAGTCCCATGCGTTTGAGGAGCGCTTGTTGGCGCTCGCGATCAAAGCCGATAACCCACTTGGTGTAATTGAAATTGGCCTGATCCCACAAATTCTTCAAGCCGGACAATCCCGCCCACGTGTGGGTTCCGATGAACCTGCGTTCAGTTTCCGGAAGGGCGTCTTCGATGCCGCGCTCTATGCGATTCGGCGCAACCGCGGCAGTGGGATCAATTCGGGTCCACGCGCCTTCAAGCCACGCCTCGACCCAGGCGTGTGCGTCGCTTTGGCGCACGATCATGTAGCCCGACGGATGCACCTCGCCACCCTGATAACCGGTCACGACGCGCGCCGGAATGCCTGTCGCGCGCAGAATGAATGCCGTCGAACCGGCGTAGTGCTCG
>JAKPSO010000122.1 GCA_029571495.1 Pseudomonadota bacterium | reverse complement strand
ATTAGAAACGCTTGCGGGGTTGTTCGGCATCGGCCAGACGCCCACCGGCGACAAAGATCCGTTCGCGCTGCGACGTCACGCGCTCGGCGTGATTCGCATATTGGTCGAACAAAAGCTCCCCGTTTCGTTATCCGCGTTGGTCAGCGCCTCGTTTGCGTGCTTCGACGGCAAAGTGACCGATGCGAGCGCGGCGCTCTCGGACTTCATCTACGACCGGTTGCGCGGATACCTAAAAGATACTGGCGCGACCACCAACGAAATCGAGTCGGTCATTGCACACACTCCATCGCAATTGGCCACTGTGCCCGCACAACTCGCCGCGGTTCAAGCGTTCTCGGCACTGCCCGAAGCCGCGAGCCTCAACGCCGCAAACAAGCGCGTGGCCAACATCCTGAAGAAAGCCGCCGAAAGCGGTGAAACGATTGGTGCGGTGAGCAGCGCCGTCGCGCAAGAGCCCGCAGAGCAATCGCTGCACGCAGCGCTCGCAAGCATCGCCCCCCAAGCCGACGCGCTGTTCGCGAAGGGTGATTTCTCGGGTTACCTGAAGTCGTTCGCCGCGCTTAAAGCGCCGGTCGATGAGTTTTTCGACAAGGTGATGGTCATGGCAGAAGACAAAGCTGTGCGCAATAACCGCTTGGCGTTGCTGCGCGATCTGCGCGACGCGATGAATAAAGTGGCTGATCTTTCGAGGTTGGCGAACTGATGCCCATGCTACGCGTCAATCGAACGCGACTCTGTCATTCCCGCGAAGGCGGGAATCCAGACCGAAGCCTTCTGACGCGTTCAACGGCGACGCATTCTTCGCCGTGCCATGTGGTCTGGGTCCCCGCAGTCGCGGGGACGACGGAAAATGTTGAGCTTGGTTCAGTTGCTTGCGACCTTCGGAGTTCCTCATGAAACTCGTCATCCTCGACCGCGACGGCACGATCAATTTTGATAGCGACCATTTCATCAAGTCGCCGGATGAATGGCGTCCGCTGCCAGGAGCGTTGGAAGCGATCGCGCGATTGAATGGCGCCGGGTATCACGTTGCCGTTGCGACCAATCAGTCAGGCGTCGAGCGCGGTTTGTTGGATATGGTGACGCTAAATGCCATTCATACAAAGATGCTCAAAGCCGTGCAACAAGTCGGCGGGCGCATTGACGTCATCTATTACTGCCCGCATTCGGGAGACGCTGATTGTCGTTGCCGCAAGCCCTCGCCCGGAATGTTCATCGACATCGGGGAGCGCCTGAATGTGGCTCTCGCGGGCGTCGCATGTATCGGCGATGGCCTGCGCGATCTGCAGGCGGCTGCCGCAGCGGGCGGAAAACCGATGCTCGTACTGACCGGCAAAGGCGCTGCAACGCAGGCGGCGGGCGGCTTGCCGCCGGGTACACAAGTGTTTGCCGACTTGAACGCTGCCGTCGACGCCATACTGTCCGCAACTTAAACCGAACTATGCAAGCACTTCGCAATACGCTCTACGTTCTGTTGCAACTTGCGATCACGCCGTTGTTTGCGGTGTTGATCTGCGGCTCGTTCTGGGCGCCACCGAAGGTGCGCAATGAATTCGCGGCGTGGTACACGCGGCTTTTTGTGTGGTTCGCGAAACATCTATGCCGCATCGATTACGAGGTGATTGGTTGGGAGAACGTGCCGAAGACGCCGTTTATCGTGTTGTCCAAGCACTCGTCGACATGGGAGACCCTGGCGCTGGAAAGCTGGTTCACGCCAGGCAGCTTCGTCGCCAAAAAAGAGCTGCTTTGGGTGCCGTTTTTCGGGTGGGGCTTCGCGCTGTCGTCGCCCATCACCATTGACCGTAAAGCGGGCTCGAAGTCGATGGAGCAGATGATTGAGCAGGGGAACGAACGGCTCAGTAAGCGCGGCTTCACCATCGTTATTTTTCCCGAAGGCACTCGAATTCCGGCCGGAACCAAAGGCAAGTACAAGACGGGCGGCGCGCGCCTTGCACAAGGTTGCAACGTACCCATTCTGCCGATTGCGCACAACGCAGGATATTGCTGGCCACGCCATCCGTGGAAGAAGTATCCAGGCAAGGTGACGATGTCGATTCTGCCGCCGATTGATCCGTCCGGACGCTCGCTCACGGAGCTAAACGCCGAGGTCGAACGCGTGATCGAGACGGAGGTTGAGCGACTGGGCGATTCCCGTCTCGCAGGGCCGAACAAGCGCGCATAACGATGAGCTTTTGGTCCGCGCTGTTTTCGCCGCCGACCGCGCCGCAGGCTCGACCAAAGTCGCCGCGCGCACCTCGCAAGACGATCTCCCCGACGAATCTCGACTCGCCACCGACCGCGGTCGAGCCTCGGCGACGCAGCACGTCGGGCATCGAATTTCGACTGGAACGCGCGAAGCGACGCTCGATTGGCCTCATTATCACGACCGACGGCTTGCTAATTCGCGCCCCGCGCTGGACGCCGCTCTACGAAATCGACGCGGCGATCACGGAACGCAGTGAGTGGATTGCCAAGGCGCTTGAGCGCCAAAGCAAGCGTCGCGCGCAACTCGCCAAGCACAAACATGGCGGCCACGTTCTCTTTCGCGGCAGTAAATTGAGAGTCGATGTACGCGCGGGTTTGTTCAAGAGCGTGGATTTGACGCCGCAACATTGCGTGCTGACCACTTCGGACGGCGCGTTCGATGCGGATGCGCTCGACGAAGAAATCAAGCGCGTGGCTAAGGCGGAATTGCCAAGCATCGCGCGCGAGATGGCCGCTGCCGCAGGATTGCCACTGAAGGCGGTGACGATTAGCAGCGCGCGAACGATGTGGGGCAGTTGCACATCGGATGGTCGCGTGCGACTCAATTTCCGCCTCTTGCATTTGCCACCGCCCTTGATGCGGCACGTTGTCGCGCATGAATTGGCGCATTTGGTGGAGTTCAATCACTCCAAGCGGTTCTGGGCCATCGTGCAGCAGCTCGATCCGGATACGCCCGCACACAAGCGGGCGATGAAGGGATATTCGGTCTTGCTTGAGCTTTAGGAGCAAGTCACCACTTTTACGCGCAACGCCCCGAGCGCGTCGCTGCGAGCGGCGGCTACAGGTCTGACGGGAAAATAACGTCGGTTGAAGTTTGTTCACGCAGCACGCGCGACAACGTGTTTGCGAGCGATTCGCCGCTTCGTGTGTCAACCCAGCCCGCATCGATTCGCTTAAAGTGATAGCCACCGCTTTTTGCAGCAACCCATATTTCCTGCGTGGGCGCGTGCCGATTGATGATGATCTTCGAGTCGTCTTTGCAAGTTATTTCGAGGACGCCTTGATTGAGCTCGATATCATCAACGGCGTCCGCGGCGTCCACGATTTCAACAATTCGATCAAACATGGCGTCAGCTAAACCGCTGAACTCGGTGGCAGAAATCATTTGCTACTATCCGTCGAACTTTTTTACAGGCTCAAGTCTATGCGCTTCACTCGTCTGCTCATCGCGATAGTCACGCTCGGTTCTGCGGCGTTTGCGCTTTCTGGTTGCGGCCAAAAGGGCCCACTCGTTCCCGCAAAGCCACTGGCTCCGACAACACTTTCTACGACTCGTTAACGCTTTTCACTCATGCTCACGAACCATCTCGCCCGCTCGCCTGAGGGCGAACTTGTTTACGAAAATACTCGCCTGTCCGACGTCGCGCGACACTTTGGTACGCCGTGTTACGTGTACTCGCGCGCCACCATCGTCGAGAATTTCCGCGCATACCAGGCCGCCTTCGCCGCTTCGAAGCCGATGATTTGCTATGCGGTGAAGGCGAACTCAACACTTAGCGTGTTGGCCCTATTGGCGTCCGAAGGTGCGGGCTTCGACATTGTTTCTGGCGGCGAACTGCAGCGCGTGATCGCTGCGGGCGGTGACCCGCGCAAGGTGATCTTCTCGGGCGTCGGCAAACGTCACGACGAAATTTCGCTCGCACTTTCGCACAACATCTTTTGCTTCAACGTCGAATCCGAGGCGGAGCTGTACCGCGTCAACGAGGTGGCGATCGCTGACGGCAAGCGCGCCCGCATCACCTTTAGGATCAATCCGGACGTCGACGCGAAGACGCATCCCTACATTTCTACGGGCCTCAAGTCGAACAAATTTGGCGTCGCGCATGCCGACGCTGTGCGTCTCTACACACTCGCAGCGACCATGAAGGGCATTGAGGTGCACGGCATCGAATGTCACATCGGTTCGCAGATCACGGAGCTATCACCGTACGTGGATGCGCTGCGCAGATTGTTGTCGCTGGTTGACGACTTGTCGGCGCGCGGAATTGCACTACATCACATTGATCTCGGCGGTGGACGAGCCATCAATTATCAAAACGACGATGTCGTTCCGATGACCGAATTTGCGGCGGCAGTGGAGCGCGAAATTGCAGGGCGACATCTCGAACTTCTGCTCGAACCGGGTCGGTCGATCGTAGGCGACGCGGGATTGTTGCTCACCAAAGTTGAGTACTTGAAACCGGGTGAAACGAAGAACTTTGCGCTCGTAGATGCGGCGATGAATGACTTGATTCGGCCGACGCTTTACGATGCGTGGCATCCCGTAGAACCAGTACTGGCGCGGCCTGGAGCGACGACGACGTACGACATTGTGGGTCCCGTTTGCGAAAGCGGTGACTGGCTCGCGAAGGAGCGCGACCTCGTGTTGGAGCAGGGTGATTTGCTCGCGGTGCTATGCGCTGGCGCATATGGTATGACCATGGCATCAAACTACAACACTCGCTCGCGTGCTGCAGAAGTGTTGGTCGATGGTGATGAGGCACATCTCATTCGCGAGCGTGAACGCTTCGAAGATTTAGTCGCGCATGAGCGCATCGTGATCTGATTTTTTCGCGCGCGAAAGTCGACGCGTCGATTGCATCGCTCATGTACTCGCAACAAAGTGTGTGCAACAAAACAACAGAGCAATTCGCGCACGCAAAACACGCGCGCGAATAATCGTGTTTGCGAAAAAAATCAAGCTAGAATTCGCGTCATCAGGTGAGTGTGTTGTAAACAAGTTCGTGTGCCTTGAATGAGTTTCAACAGTGCCTGACACTGAGGTGTGTTGCGTTGGTTTGCATGTTGATCGCGCTGATTTTTTCGGTAGCGAGCAGCACGTGGAAGAGCTCAAAGGATCACCTCAAGTGATGTTCAAACTGTGAGAGAGTCAACCTTAGGAGACCACTATGAGCGACGTAATGACAATGGCTGCACCTGCTGCTGCCGCACCTGCACCGGCCAAGAAAAAGCCAGCTGCAAAGAAGAAACCTGCTGCGAAAAAGCCAGCAGCTAAAAAGCCAGCCGCCAAAAAAGCAGCAGCTAAAAAGCCAGCCGCTAAGAAAGCAGCAGCCAAAAAGCCAGCCGCTAAAAAAGCAGCAGCTAAAAAGCCAGCCGCCAAAAAAGCAGCAGCCAAAAAGCCAGCCGCTAAAAAAGCAGCAGCCAAAAAGCCAGCCGCTAAAAAAGCAGCAGCTAAAAAGCCAGCCGCTAAAAAAGCAGCCAAGAAGAAGTAATCCTCGTTAGGGAACTTCGTCTCAGTAAAAACGGCGCGGAAACGCGCCGTTTTTCTTTTGAGCGTCGCGAGAATCGCGATCGCTGGAATAAAAAAAGCGCGCCAGCGGCGCGCTTTTGTTGGGGTGGTCCGGCTCGTCAGCGACGACGCTTGGTGACCTTCTTCACGCCACCGCGTTTGCTGGATGCCGCACCGCGTACAGGCTTGCCGCCGCGTTTTGCCTGCACGTAGACCACCTTGCCGCCTTTGCCGCGCTTGGCGACCATCTGGCGCACCGGTGCGGGGCCATTGATGTAGAGCACCTGCCCAACGCGAGCCGTCGGCTTCTTCATACGGTTCCATTGCGCGAGCGTCGCTGGTTTCACGCCATAGCGCTTGGCAATGCTTGCGAAGGTGTCTCCTCGGCGCACTTTGTGGATGCGCGGAGGAACGTACTCAGGAAACTTCGTGAACACAGCATTTTGAATACTGCCGAGCGCGTCCTCCGACGGACCGTCGGACGGCACGAGGAGGTTGTAGCCGGCCGGCAGCGACGGTGCGACCGAGCGCATGCCGTTGACCGACTTGATCGCTGCGACGGTCGTTCCAAATCGCTGTGCGAGCGCTTCGATGCGATCACCCGAACGCGTGCGATACGCCATCCATGAAACGCGCGGCTTCTCGTTTTTCTCCAAGTGCTCGATAAACGCGTCGGCCTTTGCTGCCGGCAACAGCACTTGGAATTCTTTGCGACCTCCGATCACGGGGCGATTGTGCGCGGGGTTGAGCGCGACGAATTCGGCCTCGGTCATCTCCGCAAGCTGCGCCGCGCGCTTCAAGTCCATCGCATGTGCGAGCGTGACCGTTTTGAAGTACGGCTCGTTTGGGACGCTTGCAATCGTGATGCCAAACGCGGCGGGATTGCGAATGATGTTCTTGACGGCTTGTAGCTTTGGCAAGTAATTCCGCGTCTCAGCAGGCATGTCCAGCGAAAGGTAATTGCCCTCAAGACCGCGCGCTTTCGCCTTAGCTACTGCGCGACCTACCGAGCCCTCACCCCAGTTGTACGAGGCGAGGGCAAGCTGCCAATCGCCACCGAACATGCCATTGAGTTTGCTTAGGTATTCGAGCGCGCCGTTGGTGGCGGCGACGATGTCACGCCGAGAGTCAGCCCACCAATCTTGCTTCATACCGTAGTTCGTTCCGGTTGACGGAATGAACTGCCAAATGCCTGCGGCCTTTGCACTTGAGTTGGCGACGGGGTTAAACGCGCTCTCGATCATCGGCAGCAGCGCGATCTCAAGCGGCATATTGCGGCGCTCAAGTTCAGTGACGATGTAGAACATGTACTTGCCCGAACGATCGACGATGCGCGCGAGGTAATCCGGACGGTCCGCGTAGAACTTTTCCCACTTCGCGACGAGTGGATCGTCGAGATCGGGCATCGCGTACCCAGCGCGAATGCGATCCCACAGATCGCTCGGTGGCGTATCGATGATCGCGGCTTCGCCAACGACGCCAAGCAGGGGCGTCTCGTTAACGGCGTTGGCCGCGCTGGCGGGTGCTGCAACAGGATTCGCGACTTCCGGAGGGCTGGAAACTATGGACGCGCTCTGCGTACCCGTCGTCGTATTCGACGCGCTTGGAGCTGAGTCGGCCGAAGTGGACGTTACAGGGGCCGGCGCGATTGCGTTTTGGGCAACGACGTTGTTCGCGCTACAGAGGCTCAGAAAAAGCGCTGCGAACAGTGGCTTGATGGGAAGCGACGAAGCAAGGTGGCTTGAGATTGAAGGGACGACAGTGCGATCACTCTGCGAGGCGATCGAGCAAGTAAAAAAGCGAGGTTGGAAGCGCTGCACGCGTTCTCCTGAAATGCACTAGGACAAAAGTTCGCGCGATGCTACTCATTTGCACCGCTGCGGTCAATCAAATTATCGCGCTGGGGACTAGCCGCGAAAGCTGTTCTTCCATTCGCGCAACAGCGCAAAGACTTCGACTTCGTTGGACTCGCGCGCATCGGGCAAGTTCGCACTAGCGCGTGCGGAGCGAATCACCGATGCGTGGTCGCAGCGCAAGAATGGATTGGTTTCAAGTTCCAAACCAATCGTTGATGGCAGCGTGGGTTCGCCGCGAGCGCGTTGTTCTTGCGCGCTGAAGCTGCGTGCGACGAGCGTTTCGTTGTCAGGGTCCGCCGCCAAAGCGAAACGCAAATTAGAGAGGGTGTACTCGTGTGTGCAATACACGCGCGTGGTCTGCGGTAGCGCGGCCAAGCGTGCGAGCGAATCGTGAAGCTGCCTAGCGGTGCCCTCGAAGATTCGTCCGCAACCCGCCGCAAACAACGTGTCACCGCAAAACAAAATGTCGCCGCTGAAATAGGCGATGTGTCCACGCGTGTGGCCGGGTACAGCGATCACGGAAAAAGGTGCGGCAACGAGTTGGGGCAGCAACACCCTGTCGCCGTTGTTTAGCGGGTGCGTCACGCCCGCGATATGCTCAACCGCTGGGCCGTACACCGGTACGCTCCGGCGAGCGGATAACTCCGCCACGCCACCCGTATGATCGGCGTGATGGTGCGTAAGTAGGATAGCGTCGAGCGTGAGTTTTCTCAGTTCAAGAAACGCTATGACCGGAGCCGCGTCGCCGGGGTCGACAACAGCACAACGAGTGCCGCGCACGAGCGCCCAGATATAGTTGTCGGCAAACGCGGGGATGGGAATAATTGCCACGTCGCCGAGATCACCGTGCTCTACTGATTGATTTGAATTCACACACTCACTCTGATGTTCATGACACGTTCGACGATTGGCTTGAAACGCCTCTCGGGCGGTATGTCATCGGCCGCGAGCAAGCGATCTTTGATCGCGCGCTGCCCGACTTGTTTGGATTTTATGCCTTGCAGATGGGAGTGGCAGGCGCGCCGTTGTTGCAGTCGAGTCGTGTGACTCATCGATTCACAATGGCGTGGGACACCGATGCGGGATTGCTCGCCGAGCCTGATCAATTGCCTTTCGCGGAGAATCAATTCGATGTCATCGTGATGCCGCACACGCTTGAGTTTCAAGCGCTGCCACATGAAGTGTTGCGTGAAGTGTTTCGCGTACTTCGGCCGGAAGGCCGATTGCTGATGACCGGCTTCAACCCGTACTCTGCGTTCGGTATCAAGCGCTATTTCGGCCGTGAACGCGCGGGTCCGTGGCGCGGCGAATTCATCTCTTTCTCACGCGCGAAAGATTGGCTCACGCTCTTGGGGTTCGACATCGTCGCAGGGCAGCTCGACTGCTACGCACTACCCGCGCAAACCGAGCGCACGCTTCAGCGCATGAAAGCGCTCGAATCGGCCGGCGATCGCTGGTGGCCGTTTGCCGGCGGTGTTTACTTCCTGCATGCTGTAAAGCGTGTCGCAGGCGTGCGCCTTCTGAAACCGGATTGGGCACGCACGCCGCGTCGTCGTCGCTCGGCAGCGGTGCCAACAGGTGTGATGCGCGACGCGCCCGCAAATACAAATCTCAAGCAGAAATAACGTCATGCCCGAACCCGAAGTCATCATCTACACCGACGGTGCGTGTAAAGGAAACCCTGGCCCCGGCGGCTGGGGCGCGCTTCTGATCGCGGGTGAAAACCGGCGCGAGTTGTACGGGGGCGAAACGCTGACGACGAACAATCGCATGGAGCTCACGGCTGCGATTGAGGCGCTTCGCGCGTTGAAACGGCCCACGCGCGTACGCCTGTTCACCGATTCAAGCTACGTCAAACAAGGTATTGAGACGTGGATTCGCGGCTGGAAGCGAAACGGCTGGCGCACGTCAGACAAAAAGCCCGTGAAGAACGCAGACCTTTGGCAGACGCTTGACGCGCTTGCGGCCTCCCAGACCGTGGAATGGCGCTGGGTCAAAGGTCACTCCGGCGATCCGGGCAACGACCGCGCTGACGCGCTGTCGAACGCTGGAATTCCGAGTTGATTGGGACGATATCGAGCCGCTCGTACCGATGCTCACGACATCGAATTGGCGTTTGGCAATGTTTCAGCATGTAGTGCCATTGTCGCGCCTCGAAGTAGGCGCTAATCCTCGAAACGTGGTTATCCATCTATAAGAAAAGCCGGCGAGAGCCGGCTTTTTGGTAAACGCTAAATGAGTCCGCCTACGCAGCCTTCTTGCATTCGGCACGGAACTTCGCTCGCGCTTTTCCATGCAGTTTTTGTTCGTCGGCTTTCGCAGAACATTCTTTGGACTTCGCGGTGCGTTCGGCGCGAGACTTCTTTTCCTTGGCTGGCTTATCCGCCTTTGCAGCCTTGGCTGGTTTGTCTGCTTTGGCCGCTGCTGGTGCGGCTGCGGCGGGTGCGGCGGCGGGCGCAGCCGGCGCGGCCGGAGTTTGCGCGAACGAAGAGCCTGAAATGAGCGCGGCTGAAATGGCGAGTGCGCTCAGAAGTGCGGTGATTTTTTTCATGAAGGTAATGAGGTTGAGTTGAGACCCTCGCATTCTCCCACTCGCGCTCGGCGATTTTTTGGTTCATACGCGGCGACGGTACACAAATTCGCCGTCGATTGATGTGGCGCAGCAAGGCGTTGCGTTTCACGCCAGACTGCGTCATGCCCCGTGCGTACACTACCTCCATCAACATTTCTGCCGTTGAAATCATGGGAATCTCCGCTCGCTGTCGCGCGTTTGTTTGCTCACTCGTATTTGCGTGTGCCACACTGACGTGCAATGCAAGCGCGGCACCGCCCGCGATGCTGCTCGCGAACGTACTTGGTCCAGATGTCGACGTGACGCAGTATTTGGTGAGCGAAAAGTACGACGGTGTACGCGCGCAATGGGACGGCAAAGCGCTTCGCTTTCGTAGCGGCCGCGCTGTAGCCGCGCCCGTCTGGTTCACCGAGAAACTGCCCGCTGACGCGCTCGACGGCGAACTGTGGATCGCGCGTGGACGCTTTGACGAACTCTCGGGCATCGTGCGCAAAACCGAACCCGTAGACGTCGAGTGGAAGCGCGTCAACTACATGATCTTCGAACTGCCACAGCCGGATGGTGCACCACCGATCACGTTCACCGAACGGGTCGCGCGCATCAAGGCAATCGTCGAGCGCACTAACGTCGCACAGCTCAAGGTGGTGCATCAATACACGGTGAAAGATCGTGCCGCGCTGAAGCGCGACCTTGACGCTGTGGTTAAGGCTGGCGGCGAAGGACTGATGCTGCATCGCGCCGATGCGCCATATGTCACCGGACGTAGTGACGTTCTACTGAAGCTCAAACCGCTCCTTGACACGGAAGCGAGAGTTGTGGCGCATGTCCCCGGCAAGGGCAAACACGCGGGACGCATGGGCGCACTCCTCGTCGAAACCAAGGCTGGCATTCGCTTCAAATTGGGTACGGGTTTCAGCGATGCTGTACGCAGCAATCCGCCGCAGATTGGCGCGCAAGTGACCTACACCTATCGCGACGTCACGCCCTCGGGCAAACCACGATTTGCGAGTTTCCTGCGCGTGCGCGACGACCCATGAAACACGAGGGCTAGCGGCTGGTTCGGCGTGCACGCACAGCCGCCGCGAGTTCTGCGAGGACGGGTTTGGTTTGTTCCATGCTGATGCATGCATCCGTCACCGACACACCGAACTTGAGACTTTGTCCCGGCACGATGTCCTGTCGCCCTTCGTGCAAATGACTTTCGATCATCAGGCCGATGATTCGCTCATCGCCCGCGGCGATTTGGTTGGCGACATCGCTCGCAACTTCTATTTGACGGCGATGCGCTTTGCTGCTGTTGGCATGCGACACATCAATCATCACCTGTTCGCGTAACCCCGCCGCATGCAAGAGTACGCAGGTGGCGTCGACGTCGGCGGCGCTGCAGTTGGGTGCTTTGCCGCCGCGCAGGATTACATGGCAATCGTTGTTGCCGCGCGTCTCAAACACGGCAGCGGAGCCCATCTTCGTCATGCCGATGAAGGCGTGCGGTGAGCGGGCGGCGAGTATCGCGTCGCTCGCGACTTTGACGCCGCCGTCGGTGCCATTCTTGAAGCCGACGGGGCAGGAGAGGCCGCTAGCAAGTTGACGATGACTTTGACTCTCGGTGGTGCGCGCGCCGATCGCGCCCCAAGTCACCAGATCGCTAACGAACTGTGGCGACAGCAGATCGAGAAATTCGGTACCAATCGGTAGGCCGATTTCCGTGACGTCCAGAAGCAACTTGCGCGCAAGCTCCAAGCCTTCGTTTATCGCGAAACTGCCGTCGAGGTGCGGGTCGTTGATGTATCCCTTCCAGCCGACGGTCGTGCGCGGCTTTTCGAAGTACACGCGCATCACCGTTAGGAGTTCGCTGGCGTATAGGTCAGCCTGCTGTTTGAGTTGGCGCGCGTAATCCAGCGCGTCGTCGCGATCATGAATCGAGCACGGCCCGACCACAACGATCAAGCGATCATCCGCTCCGGCGAGCACACGAGAGATTGCCGCTCGGCTCTGATCGACGAGCTGTAACGCGGCTTCGGAGGCTGGCAGCCACTCATGAAGTAGCGCCGGCGTGATAAGCGGGCGCACGGCCTCGATGCGCGTGTCATCGGTGCGAGTGGCGTCAGCAGTGGCGGGCGGTTTCAAAGTGGCCGGAACGTGCATGGTCAACGGTCTCGTTTCTCAGAAAAAAACAAGATCATACGGGGCGCCACGTCTACGACTATTTTCCGCTTCGTGCACGAGCCTCGGCGGCGGCGATGGCTTGATCAAGCGAAGCTTGCGCAGCCTTGATTTCTGCGGCATCCGCAGCTTTTTCTGCGGCGACACGCCGTGCCGTTTCCTCGCTTACTTTGCGTTGCATGTCCTCGCTAGCCGTCTTCTGCGCGGCTTCGTCGGCAGCGGTCTTGTTGCTCCAGCCCAAATACCCGGCCCCGCCCACTGCCGCTAGCCCAAGCGCGCCGATGGTGCCCCAAAGCGCAATCTTGTTGGGGCCGGACTTTGCAACGACCGCCACGGGAATGGCGGACTGGGCAGGCGCTGTAGCCGTGGCGACAGGAGGAACAACGGGCGGCGGAACGGCCACGACCGCTGGCTGAGCGGCCACGGGCGGCGCGTTCACGATAGGCGATGGCGCCATAACGGGCGCAAGTTGTTGGGTGCCGCATTCGGGACAAAACTTGACTCCTGCCGCCAGTGGCTTACCGCAGTTAGTGCAAAACATGTTGGACTTCCCAGGAATGAGTTGAGATGTGGATATCGGTCTCTAGCAACGACCCGACGCGGCACAGGTGCTCACGCGTTTCATGTTGTCTTCGACGCGCTCGCTGAAGCCGTTAAGCATTTCTTGAATGTCCGTGAGGCGCACCTCGACGTGTTCTTCGGGGCGACAGCTGTTCGCCGCGCTCGCGACCACTTTCATTTCTGCGGCTTGCGCGTCCGCCGCCGGGAGCTTCGCGAAAGCTACGAGATCGCCAGTATTCAAGAAGCACTCACCGCCCGCCGAGAGGTCGGGTACGTTTACTGGCTGCGCGGTTTGGAACAGGTAGACCTTGGCATAACCACCCGCGAGGACGTCGTTGAGCGATAGCGCTTGTCCGCTTTGATGCAACGCTACCGCGAGGCGAACTTGCTTGCGCACTTGCAGACGAACGTCTTCTGAAATTTGCACCGGAACTGCGCTGCCGACGGCTTGTTGCACTTGCGTGGAGGTTGCCTGAATGTCGACGCCGCCCAACTGCTGCGTTAGCGTTGCGTTAGATTTCACCGCGCTGCTGACCTGTTGTTGCATGGCGGTCATTTGATTGCGCACGTCGCCCGCGTCCGGATTCACGTAAGGCGTGTCAGTCGCTATCGGCAGCGCCTGCGCGTACCCTTCTTCAAAGCCCGATGTGATCTGCATGTCCCCGATGAGTGCGACGGGGTCTTCGTAGGTCGTCGTTGGATTCCCGAACGCCACCCAAGCGGCTGTCGCGGCTCCAGCGACGAGCACGGGCGCGGCGAATCGGGACGCAAATCCGCGGTAGGTGTCGGACGAGAATCGCGATGGTCGATACTGCGCCACCGGCGCGCCGTGTATATGGCCCACATCGTAGTGCCGTACGACCGGTTGCGCCTCGAAGGCCGGACGACCTTGCGCCCAGTGCGCGTAACGAGTGCGCTCGATCACTTGGCGTTGTCGACCGTCTTGATCGCGCACAGCAGCGAACTGATCGCGAAACGCCGGACGACCATCAGGTAGTGTCGCCTCGCGCAAGCCGTTTTGGTGGCTGACGAAGCCAAGACCGCTTGGCACTGTGCGACGCTCAAAGTCGCGCCCTTTGATGACGGTGCGGCCGTCGGCGTAGGTACGTGTACTGGTTCCTGTACGCGCGTCTTCCGTTTGCTTGAAACCGGAAACCCGTGTGGTGCCATCAGGTAGCGGCTGTTTAGAGATGACCACTTGTGAGCCGTCAGGGTTCTTGCGGCGAATGTCGTAGCCCCCCGATGCAGTGTTGTGCGGCACGACGTTGGTCGCGGCGTCAACCGCCACCGGCTGCGTCGGGCGACGCACGCCATCGACGGGATGTCTGCCGCTAGTGGCTACACCTTGCGTGGGAGGCGTGCCCTGTGCACCCGTGTTTGTTGGCCGCGTCGCGCCGTGCTGCGCAGTTTGCCCAGGCTGCCCCTGCTGACCGATTGCGGCGCCTGCTGCAGGGGTCGGTGTTGGCGTCCCGCGTTGTGGTGGTTGCCCAAGCGGACCCGTCTGCGCCGATTGCCCAAACGGACGACCCGATGCCGACTGTGGGTGCGCAGTTTGGCCAGCTGGACCGGGCGGCGTCACCGGAGTCACGGGTCTTCCCGTTGCGGATTGTGGTTGGGGTTGTGGCGTTTGCGCGGTGTTGCCATGTTGGCCCGTAGCGAACCCTGCTTGTGGGCCAGCGACATTCCGTTGGCCCATCGGCCCAGGTTGGGCCGATGACGTTGGTTGACCAGCGGTGCGATGGCTCGACGTTGGCGCTTGTGCCGTCGCGCTTTGTTGCCCTACCGGCGCGGTTTGCGTGGGCACGTTATTCGGTATCGAGCGACCCGCCTGTGGTGATGGCAGAGCACCGCTAACGGGCGCACCCTGCGCCGGCCCGGCGTTACGGTTTGGTGGAGCCGCTTGCGTTTGCCCTGTCGCGGTAGTGGGTTGTTGTGCGGTGTGTCCGCGCGGCGCGGTTGCCATCCCGCTCTGCCCGATGGGAGCTGACGGTCCAAACTGACGATTCGGGCCGGACTGCGGCGGTGCGGACGTCGGCGGCGTTGGCTGCTTCGATGCAGTGGCCGCAGCGGGAGGTTGCACACGTTGAGCGGCTTGCTGTTGCGCCTGCTGCTGGGCGCGTTGCGCGGCTTGTTGCTGCGCTTGCTGTTGCGCCTGTTGCTGGCCACGTTGCGCGGCCTGTTGCTGCGCTTGCTGTTGTGCCGGTTGCTGCGCCCGTTGCGCGGCTTGTTGCTGCGCTTGCTGTTGTGCCTGTTGCTGCGCCCGTTGCGCGGCCTGTTGTTGCGCTTGCTGTTGTGCCTGTTGCTGGGCACGCTGCGCGGCTTGTTGCTGCGCTTGCTGTTGCGCCTGCTGCTGGGCCCGTTGCGCGGCTTGTTGCTGTGCTTGCTGTTGCGCCTGCTGCTGGGCACGCTGCGCGGCTTGTTGCTGCGCCTGCTGTTGCGCTTGCTGCTGTGCCCGTTGCGCGGCCTGTTGCTGCGCTTGTTGTTGCGCTTGCTGCTGGGCACGTTGCGCTGCTTGCTGTTTGGCGCGAATTTGTTCTGGTGTTTCGTCGGCAGCTACTGCGACGCCAACAATAGCCAACGCTAACGCGCACGTGAGCTTTCGAAATCGGAAGTTGTTCATTTGCGTTCACCTTAAGTAAGGGACAGAAACTACGGGCACTTGTGGCAACCACCCGGATCGCGCCGAAACCTGCGGTCGCTCGAGCAGCACCACGAACTTCATGAGTCAATCTACTGAGATGCGCAGGCGCGGCGTTGACGCGCGTCAGGTGTTATGGGCGAATTCGCTTCGATTGCGACATCGGTTAATCTGGATCAACATCCAGACCGAAAGCACAATCTAAAAGCTGACGCTCAACGCGAGGCGGCTACGGAATCTGCCAGGTGCGCAACGCCCTCGGCGATAAGGTGCGTTGGTATGGCTGAGATACCCATGCGAACAAACTCTCCGCTCGGTGAGTGTCCGAAGAAGCCGGCGCCCGACTCGATGACGATCTCTGCGGCGCGCGCACGCAAGACGACCGTATGCGCTTTCACGCCGTCCGGCAGGCGAATCCAAAGCGCCGAGCCGACACCCTCTGGGCTTTCGATTCGCCAAGCCGGCAAATGCGCCGCAAGCGCCTCGCGCAATATCTTCAAGCGAACTTGATACGCGTGGCCGAGTCTTCGCTGTAGCGACTCGAAATGTCCTTGCCCAAGGAACAAGGCCAACGCGCGTTCGTTGTTGCTCGCGACATGGCGCAGCATGAGGCGACGCAATCGTCGCAGCGCGGCAATCGCCTCACGTGGGGCAACGATGTACCCGAGACGCAGGCCAGGCGCGAGCGTCTTCGACAAACTTCCCACGTAAAACACGCGCCCATTCATGTCAAGACTTTTCAGCGCGGGACTGTTTGCCGTAGCGCTAGTAGTTCCAGAGAGTTGCGGTTCGTAATCGTCTTCGACGATCAAAAAGTCTTGATCGGTTGCGGCAGACAGCAGCGAGCGACGCCGCTCGTCCGACATGCGCACACCCGTCGGGCAGTGGTGCGAGGGAGTCACGATCGCAACGTCCGGACGCAATGCGCTGATGTGCGACACGATTGCGCCATCGGCGTCAATCGGGACTGAGGCCAGCGTTGCGCCGGTCATAGAAAAGATCGCGCGGACATCCGGGTACGACGGCTCTTCGACCACCACGCGCCGACTGCTGCCGCCGAGCAGTTGGCCGATCAAATAGAGCGCTTGTTGCGCCCCTACTGTCACCAAAATTTCGTCGGCCGAAGCCCAGACTCCTCGTCGCGGCAATACGCGAGTACGCAGTTGTTCAAGTAGATCGCGATCGTCTTGATCTCCTCGATCCACCGTCCATGCTTCAACGCTTTCGAGTTTCATCGCGCGCTCGAAGCAGTCGCGCCAATCCGCAAGCGGAAAAAGCTTGGGGTCAATCTGACCATAAACGAACGGATAGCGATAGCGGTACCAATCGCTTGGATTTTTGACGGGCTGGTAGGCCACATCGAGCGACCGAAAGTGGCGCGCCCAGTCCGGCGGTGGTAGCAGCGAAAGCTGATCACTTTCATGGAAATCGGCGCGTTGTTGCGCAAACGCCGCACTCACGAAAAATCCGCGCCGTTCGCGCGATTCGATGGCACCCTCAATCTGCAATCGCTCGTAGGCCAACGCGACGGTGGCACGCGCGACACCCAATTCGGCGGCGAGCTCGCGCGTTGACGGCAGTGGCGCGTCGAGCGGTATGGCGCGCTCCAAGACGGCGCGACGCAGCATGCCAGCGATCCGCTGTTGTAGCGTTTCGGTGGCATCGCTTTGGGCAAACCGTGTTTGCCACAACTGGCCTAATCGTTGTCGCATATCTGGCTCTATTGTCGCAGCAGCGCGCGACCTACGCTGTCGCATTCACTTTTCACCGGAAACCATTATGGGACACGCAGAGCATCAACTAACTCACGCCGCCGCGAACCCGCACGACTCGCATGCACTCGACAACTATTGGATGCCCTTCTCACCCAACAAGGAGTTCAAGTCCGAGCCGCGCATGTTCGTCAAGGGCGAGGGCATGCACTTGTGGACGCAAGACGGGCGCAAGCTGATCGATGCGTCGTCGGGTCTGTTTTGTGTAGCCGCGGGCCACTGCCGCCCTGAGATCGCCGAAGCGGTTTACACGCAGTTAAAAACGCTGGACTACACGATGCCGTTCACGCGGGCGCACCCGAAGGCGTTTCAGCTTGCGCGCGAGGTGACGGAATTCACACCGGACGGTTTGGATCGTGTGTTCTTCGTCTGCTCTGGCTCAGAAGCGGTGGACAGCGCGATGAAAATGGCGCTCGCTTACCACCGCGTGCGTGGGCAGGGACATCGTCAGATCTTCATCAGCCGCGAGCGCGCGTACCACGGCGTAAACATGGGCGGCGTGGCGTTGGCGGGCATGGTCAACAATCGGAAGTCCTTCGGCGTGGGCCTCCCGGGCGTGTATCACATGCGGCACACCGCGTTGCCGCAGAACAAATTTGTGAAGGGCCAACCGGAAGCGGGAGCTGATCTCGCGGAGGATCTACAGCGCTATTGCACGCTGTATGGTGGTGAGAACATCGCGGCTGTTTTCGTCGAGCCGACTGCTGGCTCGTTTGGGTGTTTGCCGGCCCCGAAGGGCTACCTCAATCGCTTGCGCGAGATCTGCGATCAGCACGGCATCTTGCTGGTGTTTGACGAAGTAATTACCGGGTGGGGGCGCATGGGCGCAAACTTCGCGGCGCAAGCCTTCGGCGTGACGCCTGACCTGCTCACCATGGCCAAGGCGATAACCAACGGCGCACAACCGTTGGGTGCTGTCGCCGCGCGCACCGACATCTACGACACGATCACCAATGCAGGTCCTGCCAAAGGCATCGAGTTCTTCCACGGCTACACCTACAGCGCACACCCCGTTTGCGTTGCCGCAGGCATTGCGATGCTTGAAATCTTCCGAAAAGAGAAATTGGTGGATCGGGCGGCGCAAATGTCGCCGTATTTCATTGATGCGATGTTCTCGCTCGCTGACTTACCTTTGGTCGTCGATATACGGGCCGTCGGCATGATGGCCGCGGTCGAGCTTGCGGTCGATGGGGCGCCGGGTGTGCGGGGGCACGAAATGCAAAAACGTCTGTTCGACGCTGGCGTCAATCTCAAGAGCACGGGCGACAGCTTAATCGTTGCGCCGCCATTCATCAGCGAACAGGCGCACGTGGATCACATCGTCAGCGTGATGCGCGACGTGTTGTCGAAGGCTTAAATCGCTGCGAATCGACGCTATATAGCGATACCCACGCAGAGGACAACAGCGAAAGCGCAACCGACCGACACGCGGTCGCGCGTGGCGAAAAGCACGGGGTCGTCGTCCATTGTGCCGTTCATCGCCATGCGCCATACGCGAGCCAGCCACAGAAGGATCACAACCACCGCGCCCCACAGCGCAAGTGGCTCGTGATAGAGCGAGGCCACTTGGTCGCTCGACACGTAGAGCGCCAGCACGAGGCAAGCCGCAACTGACGTTGCAACCCCAAACGCGCTGACAAAGGCTTCGTCGCGGCCCGTGTAGCCCCGACCTGCAAGTGGCTCGTCCGGTGCAAGCCGCGCGAGGTCGGCCGCACGTTTGAGCAGTGCAAGACTCAAAAACGCGAACACCGAAAATGCGACGAGCCACGTTGAGATAGGAACTGCGACGGCAGCGCCGCCGGCCGCGATGCGCAGCGTGTAGAGCCCAGCCAAGCAAAACACGTCAAACACCGGCATGCGCTTCAACAGGGTCGTGTAGAACACGTTGACGACGACGTAGATTGCTACGACCACCGCGACCATGTGTCCTGCTGCGTACGCGATGCAAAGCCCAGTCACAAGCAACAAGATCGCCACGAGAAACGCCGTGGCCAGTGATAAATCACCGGAGGCCAACGGTCGACGCCGTTTGCTCGGATGCGCACGATCAGACGCAAGATCGAACAAGTCGTTCAGCACATACACGCCAGAGCAGACGCAACAAAACGCTGCAAACGCAAGCACACAAGCCTGCCAAGCGCCGGGCGCCGACCATTGATGCGCGGCAATTAACGCAACAAACACCAAAACGTTTTTGACCCAATGTCGCGCACGCAACAGGCGAAACCACGCTGACAGCCCGCCTGCGGATGGAGCATCGTTGCGCAATGGCAAAACTCCCGCCGGCAACAACAACGAAGTTGAGAACTTGCCCGCTGCCTGCGCCCACACGGCGATGTCCGCACGCGAGTCGCCGATGTAATCAAAACCACCCGCACCGAACTTCGCAACGAGCGCGCTCGCTTTAGCGCTGGACTTGAGGTTTGTGCTGGTGTTCGATGCGAGTACCTGATCAATCAAGCCCAACTCCGCTGCACAGGCGTTTGCGATGCGTTCGTTCGCGGCCGTCGCGAGGATGGTCCGCCCACCCGCCGCGCGTTGCGCTTGCAGGCGCGAAAGCACGTCAGTGTTCCACGGAAGCGACTTTACGTCGGGGACGGCAATGTCAGCCAATCGCGCCTTTAAGGCGCTTCGCCCGGACAAAAGCCAAAGAACGACGGAGAACGGCAGCCACCAACGCTGCCGCCAAGCTGCAAAAAAGCACTCCCACAACGTATCTGTCT
>JAKPSO010000065.1 GCA_029571495.1 Pseudomonadota bacterium | reverse complement strand
GGCTTCGGCCGGTGTGTACGCGCTCTTTGTGCTGACCGTGTGTCTAGTGTTGCGGAATTCGCTCGCAACGCCATCCGCACATGAACTTCGCGTGGCGACTAGCGCCAGCACCTCCGCGAGCGGCACGACGCCTGAAAGCGCGCTTGCGTTTCTTAAGTTGCCCGTGGTGTGGCTGTGTTGGCTCTTTTTCTTTGTGTTGACCTTTCCGCTCGGCGCAGTGCAGAACTTCTCAACGCCCGCGTTGCAGGCGATGGCGAATGTGCCACTGACGACGGCTGCGGCGGCCTTGTCGGGCTACATGGTGATCGGTGCCATCGGGCAAATTGTCGGCGGCTTCGCTGTGAGCCGCGGTTGGTGGGACCCGGACAAAGGCGTCGCGATCGCACTCGCGATTTCTGCGGCGACGTTGGCGCTAGCGGCGAGCGCGTTCGTCGGAAATTTCGGCGCGTTTGTGTTGGTCGCGCTCGTCACCTGCTCAGGCTTTGGTGTGGGCATGGCCGCACCATCGCGTGATTTGCTGATCAAACGCGCAACGCCGAAAGGCGCGACGGGTCGCGTGTACGGCGCGGTGTACTCCGGCCTCGACGTGGGGCTCGCGGTTGCGCCGCTTTTGTTTGGGTACATGATGGATCACCACATGCCGCGTGGCGTGTTCGCGGGCGCGTCGGTTGCGCTGGTGCTGGCAATTTTGACCGGCTTGTGGGTGGGACGCTTTGTCAGAGCAGACAATCACGCCAGCGCCTGAGTCGAACGCTGCGAGCGAGCGCTCGTACGTTCGCGCGTTTCTCTTCGGCAACTTCGTCATCGGCACCGGCGTGATGATGGCGCCGGGCCTGCTCGTCGTACTGTCGAACGACTTCGCGACGACGGTGCCGCAGACGGCGTTGCTCATCACCGTCGCGGCCGTCGTGATGTGCTTCGGTTCGCCGATTTTGGCCACGCTTACCTCACGCATCGACCGCCGCACCGTGCTTGCGGGCTCGCTCGCGCTCTACGCCGTAGGTCACGCGCTCTGTGTTTTCGCGCCCAATCTGTCGAGCCTCATCGCCCTTCGCTCGGTGACGCTGCTCGGGGCAGCCGTGTTCACACCACAAGCCGCGGCGACGCTCGGACTCGTGGTGGCGCCCGAGCGGCGCGCAGGCGCGATCACCGCGATCTTTTTGGGTTGGTCGGTCGCCTCAGTGGCGGGCTCGCCCATCTCGGCGTGGCTGGGCGCGCATATCGGCTGGCGCGGCACCTTCGGCGCGTTTACGGTGCTTTCAGTGATCGCCGTCGCGTGGACGCTTCGCGTGGTGCCGCGCGGCTTGCACGGCGCGTCGCTTTCGCGCGACGCGTGGGGCCGTGTTTTTCAGCATCCTGCGCTCGTCGCGATACTTCTCGTCACCGCTGCGTCCGCGTCCGGTCAATTCATCACATTCGCGTACATCGCGCCGTTTGTGGGCTTCACTTTAGACCGGTCGCCGAACACGTTGTCGATGGCTTTGGTGCTCTTCGGCGTCGCTGGCGTGATTGGTAATGTCTGGGCCACACGGCGCATCGGTCGCGTCGGCGCTGCGTCGAACGTACGCGTATCGCTCATCGCGATGGCCGCAGGCATGGTGACACTTGCGACGGTCGGTTCGTGGTGGGCTGGGTTCATTGTCGGTGCGCTCGCCTGGGGTGCTGGCGTATTCGCCAACAATTCATCGCAACAAGCGCGTCTCGTCGCTGCCTCGCCCGAACTCGCCGGCGCCAGTATCGCGCTCAACACCAGCATGATTTACCTCGGGCAAGCCATCGGAACCTCCGTCGGAGGCGCGGTGATTGCGAGTGCCGGCTACGGCTGGCTGCCTGTCGTGGGCGCCTTGGTGTTGATCGCGGCCGTCGCGCTGTCAGCGCGCGCCACGCGACGCACGAGCTAACCGACGCCGGTCAATTGAGCGCCGTCTTCCCCATTTGCCACAACAGGAAACTGTACATATCCGCCGCCAGCGAGTTGCGCTGTGTGGCGGTGCTGCCGATGCCATGACCCGCCTGCATATCTAGCCGCAGCAATATGGGCTTGCCGCTCGTGCTTGCTGCTTGCAGGCGCGCGGCCGTCTTCGCGCTGTGCCACACATCAACGCGTGGGTCGTTCATGCCGTGAACGAGCATCACGGCGGGATACGGCGTGTTGTCTTTAACGTTGTGATACGTGCTCATTTCCAACAGCGCTGGAAACTCGGCGGCGTTCTTGTAGCTGCCGAATTCAGAGATGTTCGTAATGCCGTTCGCGCTTTCTTCAGCACGTACCGCATCCATCACGCCAACGTTGAAGATCGCCGCCGCGAAGAGTTCCGGCGCGCTGGTGACGGTGCGCCCAACGAAGATTCCACCGGCGCTCGTGCCTGTCGCCGCCAGCGTCTTCGGCGAGGCGTAACCCTCCGCGATCAACCACTTCGCGCAGGCAACACCGTCCTTCCAAGTGTTGGCCTTGTTTGCCTTTTGTCCTGCGCGGTACCAGTCGTCACCATAGACGCCGCTGCCGCGCACATTGGCAATGGCGAGCACGCCGCCCTGCTCGATCCAAACCATGTCCGACGCCGAGAAGCGTGCGGTTTGCGAAAAGCCATAACCCGCGTAAGCCTCCAGCAGCGTCGGATTATTGCCGTCACGCTTCAAACCCTTTTTGTACAGGAGCGTGACCGGCACCATCGCACCGTCGTGGCTTGCAACTTTTACGTCGACGACTTCGACTTCGGGCATGCCCGGCGGAATCACGGGCGTGACGAGATTGACTTGCGACGACACATCTCCCTTCGTCGCAAACAATCGCGACGGCCGCGTCCATTCGCCGGACGTGTACATCACGTCATTCGCGCGATGTGCGGGCTCGGTCACGACGTATGCGGCCCCTTTGAACGGCATCGTGATGGCTTGCCCCTGCACATCGCCCGCTGCGTAGCGACGCAGCACGATGTCCGTGCCGACACGCACGCTGCCGATCACGCCATCACGCGTCAACTGAAAGCGGTCAAGCACTGCGTCGGTTGGGGCAACGGCGACATCCACGGCACGCTTCAAATCGGGATTGCGTAAATCGAGCTTGATAACTTTGTGGCGCGGCGTGTTCAGGCGCGTCATCATGTAAAGCTCGTTGCCACGCAACTGCGCGTCGGTGATGTTGTCGCTGTAACCGGAAATTTTCTGCCATTGAATCGTCGGCTTACCGAGTTGCGCGACGGGCGCGACGAACAAGAAGCCTTCTGGCAGGGTAGTGTCCGTGGTGCGCGCGACCATCCACGGGCTCTCCGGTGAGAAAAATACGGTCGCCACGTCTAGGCGGGCAAGCCCAAGACTCTTTGTCACCGTGGGGCCGAAGATGGGCTTTGCGTTCGCCTCCGGTTCGCCGACTTTGAGCCACATGACCGAGGTGTCGAGAAACGTTTCCGAATCAGCGTCACCGGGCGCGAGTTTGCGCGTTTGGTTGTAAGTCAGCGAGCGACTGTCGGGCAACCAATTCACGACGTCGCCGTAGACGCGCGGAATCGGTTTGCCGACGTTCTTTCCGGTCTTGACATCGAGCACGTACAACGATGCGTCTTCCGAGCCGCCCGCCGACATGCCGTACGCGACATAGCGTCCGTCCCACGACGGTTCGAAATAGTTGAGCGCATGCGGAATGCCCGTGCGCTTGGCGTCGGCCTCAGGATCGACGAGCACGCGCTCGGCCCCCGTCACACCGACGCGCATGACGAGCTTGTACTGCCTCGCGCCCTTCTCGCGCTTCAGGTAATACACGCGTTCGCCGGGCATGCGGACAATCTCGCGAATCGCGTCGCCCGAGGCATCGGTGAGTTCCGTGATGCGCGCCTCAATGCGTTGCCGCACCGCTATTTTGTCGAGCGTCTCGCGCGCCACCTCGCCTTGCGCCTTGAGCCACGTTTGCACCTCAGGCGACTTTACGTTTTCGAAGTAGCGGTATGGGTCTTTCACGACCACACCATGCAGCGTGTCTGCGGTGTCGGTGACACGCGCAACCGGCGGCGTGGCTGCGATCGCAGCAGCGGCGAGCGAAACGGCGGTCATGCCAATGAATAGTGGGCAA
Source organism: Pseudomonadota bacterium (assembly GCA_029571495.1). Classification (GTDB taxonomy): domain Bacteria; phylum Pseudomonadota; class Gammaproteobacteria; order Burkholderiales; family Casimicrobiaceae; genus Casimicrobium. The sequence goes on along the minus strand of JAKPSO010000065.1, from coordinate 1,223 downwards.
GCAAGTTTGGTGTACAACATGAGAACCTCAAATCTAACGATGCAAATTCGGCAACACCGCAGCGAGTGATTGTGCACGAATGTTCGCGCGCGCGACACGTGTGCAATGTGTTCTTCGACGCTTCAAACGCAACCAATCACCAAACGCCTTTCATGCCGCGCATCGTCATCCCCGGACACGAGCTAGAAATTACCGCGATTCGCGCGCAAGGCGCGGGCGGCCAAAACGTCAACAAAGTGTCTTCGGCGGTGCAGCTTCGCTTCAACGTGGCGGCGTCGAGTTTGTCGGATGGTGTGAAAGCGCGGCTGCTGGCGCTCAACGATTCGCGCATCACAACCGACGGCGAAGTCGTGATCAAAGCACAGACGCAACGCACGCAAGACGCGAACAAACGCGAGGCGATTGAGCGATTGCATGAACTCGTCGAGAGCGTGGCCACGCCGCCACGCAAACGCTACGCCACGCGCCCAACGCTCGGCTCAAAGAAGCGTCGCCTAGAAGGCAAGAGCATTCGCGGGCAAGTAAAAGCGCTGCGCGGCAAAGTGGACGAGTGATTGCAGATTTACGTCGACGCGCTTTGTAGGCGCGGACTCGGCCGCGCTTCGTCACCGCGCCGAGCGACGACAAGTCGCTGCCCACCGCCCATTGGTTTCGCGATTGAAGCAGAAGTGTGTGATTTGCGCCCGGGCTGGAACTGCGATGCGCCCGTAATCTCGACGAAGCAAAGCGCTATCGAGGAAACCCCGCGTCACGATTCCTCGATTCCACTGCGTTTCATCGAGGCTACTTACCGTCGTGACGAAGCACTGGAACGGACATGCTCTCGTCGATTGCGACTGAGAGATATATGGCTTTTTAGCTCTAGCGGCCGACCAGCGGTCGTTCCCTTCGCTTTTTTGCGTATATCGACTTGATCTCAAAGCTGAGTTAAACCACGAACAGTCGCACCTAGGAAAAGGGAGGGATGAAGGTAAGCGAAGCGCTACCCTTTAGTTTCTTGAAGACGAAAGGACGGTGTTTATGGCTATCTTCACCCCAGAGAAGAGGATACAGCTTGAAGCTTTAATGCGTGGAGGGATGCGGGCAGCAGCCGAGCTGGCGCGCCAGCTCGGCTGCTGCCCGCGAAGCATTGAACGGGAGCTAGCGCGCTGCGCGGGTGAGCGCTACAGTGCCTTTGTTGCCGGCATTGATCGGCAGCGCTGTGCCGCACGCTCGGCGGCCAA
>JAKPSO010000028.1 GCA_029571495.1 Pseudomonadota bacterium | reverse complement strand
CAAAATCACGGCTTGAATCACCGGAAAGTCTCGTGCGAGCACGGCGTCGACGGTCAACGTACCAAGGCCAGGTATCGAGAACACACTTTCCGTCACGACCACACCGCCGATCAATAGCGCGACGCCGATACCAATCACCGTCACGATAGGTACCGCTGCGTTCGCGAGCGCGTGCTTGATGAGCACACGAGCCTCCGGCAGGCCCTTAGCGCGCGCAGTACGCACGTAGTCTTCCGTGAGCGCTTCCGCGACGCTTGCGCGCGTCACACGTGAGATGAGCGCCACATACACGATCGAGAGAGTCAAAGCTGGAAGCAACAAATGGTGCAGCCATGGCCACACGCCATCTTTCAGCGCTTTGTAGCCCTGCACCGGGAACACGTCCCATTTCAGCGAAAAGAAATAGACCAGCAAATAGCCGATCACAAACACCGGCACCGAAAACCCAAGCACCGAGAAGCCTATGAGCGCCCGATCAAGCCAGCCGCCGTGTCGCCACGCCGCGAGTGTCCCCAGCGGCACCGCGATGAGCACCGTGATGACGATGGTCAGGAGCGCGAGCGAGAGCGTCGGCTCGAGGCGGTCGCCGATTAGCGCAGCGACGTCCTTCTTGAAGAAGAACGATTGCCCCATGTCGCCCGTGAGCATGCCCTTGGACCAGAGAGCGAGCTGGGTGAAAAATCCGCGATCGAGACCGAGCTCGGTGCGGATGCGCGCGATGTCTTCGTTGGTCGCCATGTTTCCCGCGATCACCGCAGCCGGATCGCCGGGGACAAGGCGAATCAACGTGAAAACGATGATGGCCACGATCACCATCACGGGAATCGTGGCGAGGATTCGTTTGATAAGAAATGACAACATAAAGCCAACAATAACGCATGGCGCCCGGCGTTAGTGCGAAATGGTCGAAAATGACATCTTTGTTAAGCGCCACGGCGGCGACGGTTCGCCGCAGTAGCCAACTAATTCAGGAACAGAAACACCATGTCCTCACCTCTTCCCACCTCGATGCGCGTCGTTGACCACGGCGCGGGCGGCGCCCCCGATTGCATGAAGATCGCGCAGGCCGCGCTGCCGGTCGCAAGCGACGACGAAGTGCTCATTCGCGTCGCCGCAGCGGGTGTCAATCGCCCCGACATCCTGCAGCGCTCGGGCAAGTATCCTCCGCCCGCGGGTGCGTCGCCGTACATGGGACTTGAGGTCGCTGGCGAAATCGTCGCCGTGGGAAGCGCAGTGGCACAGTGGAAGGTCGGCGACACCGTGTGCGCGCTGACACCGGGCGGCGGGTACACTGAATATTGCACTGCACCCGCAGGGCATTGTTTGCCGATTCCTACGGGGCTTAGTGTCGTGGAAGCGGCAGCATTGCCGGAAACGTTTTTTACCGTGTGGGCAAACGTGTTTGAGCGCGCGCGATTTGCGCCCGGCGAGTCGATCTTGATTCACGGCGGCTCGAGCGGCATCGGTTCGACGACGATTCAACTCGGCAAGGTCTTCGGCGCAGGCAAGATCATCGTCACCTGCGGCGACCAGGCAAAGATTGACTACGCATTGAAGCTCGGCGCGGACGTCGGCATCAATTACCGCACGCAAGATTTCGTGGAAGAAACCAAGGCCGCCACCGATGGCCGCGGCGCGGACGTCGTCCTCGACATGGTCGGCGCGCCGTACTTCCAGAAAAACATCGCGGCCTGCGCCACCGAAGGCCGCATCACGCAAATCGCATTTCAGCAGGGCGCAAAGGCCGAGCTGAACATGGTGGAACTCATGATGCGCCGCCTGACGTGGACCGGATCGACACTGCGCGCGCGCCCAAAATCAGCCAAAACTGCGATTGCCAATGCGCTGCTGGCGAACGTGTGGCCCAAATTTGCTACACATTTGGACGGTCTACGCCCGCACGTTCACGCGAAATTTGCACTCGCCGACATCGCCCAAGCGCACCAAATGATGGAAGCTGGCACTCATTTTGGGAAAATTGTTTTGGTTGTTTGAGGACAACAGCTTTTGCAGCTAACGGCTTTTTGCGTGGTCGTTTACGCATATTTTCTTCCATTGTCGACTTTAGAGAAAATGTGCGCATAACGGCCGACTAGCGGTCGCTTGCGGCAAAAAGTCATTGGGTGATTGCAGCCTTGCACAAGCTGTGCGCAGACGTTGAGTTATCGCCTGAAAATGGTGCGAAATCAACGTGTTGCTGCAATGCAACATTGCCGTAGCTTATAGGTGCTATGGCACGCAAATACATGACGCGCGGCACGACCGATGCTTAAATCAACGCTAAGCGTGGGGGCGAAGTATTGCCGCCACGAGCCACATCGCCGTCTCCCCCTTTCGTCTCCTTTTTTGAAAGCCGTTTCATGAAGAAAACCCTCGTCGCCGCCGCACTCGCTGGCGTCTTTTCCGCAGGCGCATTTGCGCAAAACGTCACCCTTGGCGGCCTGACCGACGCGTTCGTCGGCTCCATGCAGTACTCGGGCGACAAACGCACGGCCAAGGTCGGCTCTGGTGGCATGACCACCTCATGGTTCGGCATGGAAGGCTCTGAGGACTTGGGCGGCGGTCTCAAGGCGAGCTTCAATATCAAGGGCTTCTTCCTCGGCGACACTGGCCAATCGGGCCGCTTTGGTGGCAACGAATCATTCTTCTCGCGCGACGCGAACGTCTCGCTCTCCGGCGGTTTCGGTAAGGTGATGGTCGGTCGTGGCCTTGCACCGAACTTCCTGCCAACCGTGATCTTCAACGCCTTTGGCGATTCGTTCACCTTCTCGCCAATCGTGTTGCACGCCAACGTGCCTCTCTTCAACGGTACGGGTTGGCAGGCAGTCAACGCGGGCGACACGGGCTGGAGTAACGAAGTCATCTACAGCACGCCAAACTTTGGCGGCTTTAGCGCCAACGTTCACTACCAAGTCGGCGAAGTCGCTGGCAATGGCGCGAACCGCAACATCGGCGCGAACTTCCTGTACTTCAACGGCCCCTTCGCATTGGGCGGCTTCGCGCACAACGTCCGCGCGAACAACCCGCTCACCGGCACCGTTGGCGACGTGAAGCTCGGCTTCTCGCAACAAAAAGCCTGGATGCTCGCTGGTAAAGCAGGCATTGGCCCGGCAAACCTTTACGCACAGTACGAAGTCGCGAAGAACGACAACTACGCTGGCGCTGCTGGCAATGCGGAGAGCAAAACGTGGAGCATCAGCGCTGACGTGGCTGCCGGCCCAGGCAAGCTCCTCGCGGGCTACGCCGACACCAAGTGGACGACGTCGCCAACGAGCGCACGTAACGGCAGCAAGCGTGACACCTTCACGGTCGGCTATGACTACAACTTCTCGAAGCGCACCGATCTGTACGCAATGCTCATGAACGACAAGATCACGGGCTACGATCGCGGCAACTCGTTCGCAGTCGGTCTGCGTCACAAGTTCTAAGCTCACGCAGGCGAAAGCCTGATGCAAAAAACGGCACCTTCGGGTGCCGTTTTTTTTTGATTGCTGCTCGAACGTAGCCTCGATGTAGCGAAGCGGAATCGAGGAATCGTTGCGTAGAAAACTCTGTTGATGCACGCACCGCCGGCCCCCTCAATTCCGCTTTGCTGCATCGAGGCTACAAGTCCTGCTCTCACGAATTCAATTTCGATGTGGGAGCGGCGGAAGCCGCGAATCAGGGCAATTCGCGGCTTCCGCCGCTCCTACAAGTGAACCATCCCTGCGATTGACCGAGCGACAGTCATCGCTAACGTGAAGGCAAAAAAAAGACAGCACTGCGGCTGTCTTTTTCGTAATCGCAGAAACGATTAGTTCTTCGTTTGGTCGACGAGTTTGTGCTTCTTGATCCAAGGCACTTCGAGGCGTAAAAAAAGGCAGCCAAGTGGCTGCCTTTTAGCTTCGAAGGCCAGCGCGCATGCTTGCGCGTTGGCCATGATGCCCAGCCGTTGCAGGGACATGCGAGGCCTAGTTTTTCGTTTGGTCGACGAGTTTGTTCTTCTTGATCCAGGGAACGGAGAGCGTAAAAAAAGACAGCCCTACGGCTGTCTTTTAGCTCGACGCTTTTTCGCGTGCATCGCGAAAAAGGATGATGCCTTGCGATCAAGAAGCAAGCCTTGATCGCGGCATCATCTACAGTCGATTAGTTCTTGGTCTGATCGACCAATTTGTTCTTCTTGATCCAAGGCATCATCGAACGGAGCTTTTCGCCCACTTGCTCAATGGAATGCTCGCTGGTCAAGCGACGACGTGACAGGAGTGTTGGAGCGCCTGCTTTGTTTTCGAGGATGAAGCTCTTCGCGTATTC
>JAKPSO010000027.1 GCA_029571495.1 Pseudomonadota bacterium | reverse complement strand
GCCGGCCCGACATACCCGACGAAGATACCAAACGAAAGCGCGTGGAAGCCGGTGAAGCTGCCCGACAATTGGGACGGACAGCGTCCGGACTACCACGGCTACGTTTGGTACCGCCTGCCTGTGCCAGCCTCGCTGGCGCAGTGGGTTCGCCCCGCGATCTATCTGCCGGCAGCTGGCATGAACGCCGAAGTGTGGCTGAACGGTCAACGCGTCGGTGGTGCCGGACGAATGCAATGGCCCGTTTCCCGTCATTTCTACACGCCGCAGCTGATCGAGTTTTCGCCAGGCTTGGTGCGCCGTGACGGCACAACCAACGAGTTATGGGTGCTTGTCGCCGGGCACCCAGGTTACCGCAGCGGTTTAGCGCCCGTCTGGCTTGGAGAACACGACGACTTATTTGGCGCGTGGCGAGCACGCCGGTTTTGGCAAATTGAAGGCAACGCCGCAACGATCGTGATCAATCTATCAATTGCAGTGTTTGTGCTGTTGATTGGTTGGCGTGATCGCGCACACGCGGCGTATTTATGGTTCGGCGCTGCGACGGTCGTGTGGGCGCTTCGCAATCTTAATTACTGGGTGACCAACCCCGCGATTCCGGATTTACTCTTCGCCGAACTTTGTGTGAGTGGATCGGCATGGTTTGTCGCGCTGTTCTCGATCTTCTCGTTGCGTTTCGCGGAAGACAATCAACCCGGTTACGTCGGTCCGCGATGGTTGAAAACTGCCGCTCTCAGCTACGCATCTGTTGCGACGGTGTACTTTCTTTCGGCGACAGACTACGCACGCGCCAACGCGGGATTCGCTGTGCTGGCGGCCATTGGTGTTGGGTTCAGTCTATGGAGCACGCTGCGCTTGGTACGCTTGGCATTCGCACGCCCCACGGGAGACATGATCGCGGTCGCCTGTGGTGCGATTATCTATTTGGCTTTGTTGCTAAACGACTACGCCATTGGCATCGAGACAACAACTCTCGGCGAAATCTTCATGCGACAGTACGCGTCGTTGCCGCTCTTCGTTGCTGTGACCGCGACGCTGGCTCGTCGTTACATGGAGGCGTTGGAGCGCACTCGTGATTTGGCCTCATCGTTACAACGCGAAGTCGCAGCGCAGCGTGCCCAGCTCGAACAGAGTTTTGCACAGCTGCGAGACGCGGAACGCGAACAGGCTCGCATGCAGGAGCGAACGCGCGTGATGGGCGACTTGCACGACGGCTTAGGCATGCATTTGGCGGCCGCGTTGCGCCAGTCAAGGAGCACAACGCAAGCCAACCCGCTATTGACGGAAACGTTGCTCGATTGCATGGACGAACTGCGAATTGCTGTCGACTCCCTTGACGAACAAGAGCGCGACCCACTATCGCTGTTGGGAACGCTTCGCTACCGCATGGCGCCGCGCTTCGAGTCACTTGGCGTGCGGTTAGATTGGCACGTCGCCGACAACCTCGGCGAATTGCCGACCCTCGATCCGTCAGCGGCGCTCAACTTGTTGCGCATCGTGCAGGAAGCGCTCGGCAACGCGCTCAAGCACAGCGGCGCTAGCGTAGTAGCGCTCGCCCTCGACCGTGTTGCTACCGGCGTGCGTATCCAGGTGACGGACAATGGCTGCGGATTCGATCCAAACACGGTGGCGCGCGGGCACGGGATAGGCCAGCTGCAAAGTCGCGCCGGACGAATTGGCGCAGCCATCGCATGGCACCGGCCGGCGAGCGGTATGACGTTGGAGATCACGCTGCCACAGCCATTAACGACTCCTTCAGAATCCAAACCATGATGCGCGTTCATTCCGCAAGGGTTGCTTCTATTTGCCTGGGCGTGCTGCTCAGCGCTGCTCCGTTTGCTGGACCACTGGACGACGTGTTTCCGAAGAAGAGTGGCGTCTGCTGGGGTCGCGTATACGACGATTCGCATCTAGGCAAAAACCCAACGCAGGCTGTGCGTGCTCTCTACATGGGCGTTGGCGTGCAAGGGGACAACCTTGAACGATCGGCGGAAGACGCTGCGGCGGCAGTCGACCCCGAGCTGCCACGGAACGTCACTGCGCAAATCTATGTTGAACCGCGATCGGGTGAAATGATCGCGGGCGACGTTGAGTGTAGTGACACTTCGGCGAGCATCAGCTGCAAAGCGAAGTTGGGAGTTAGCGGCGATAACCCCGCTACAGCGCTACGCCTTCAGCGCGTGGGCATGCAATTACAGGTAAACACGACTGCAAAGCAGTGGCCGTTGCTTCCATTCTTGGATCAAATATCGCGTCCCGATCCGACGCTTTCGTCGGTCGTAAAGATCGGCGCGGATGATCGAGTCTTCCGGCTCGATCAATTGCCAACGGCGCGGTGCGTTGAGATTGAGCGGCGCTACGCAGGCGCACTCACTAACAACAACCAGCCGTCGATCCTGTCTCGCGTGAAACGGGCCGCTTCCAGCCGCGATCC
>JAKPSO010000025.1 GCA_029571495.1 Pseudomonadota bacterium | reverse complement strand
CGTGAGTCACGGCAAACACGAGTCCGTTCACCCTTGCGCGCGCCGCCAAATCGCGCGCCTCAGCCGCCGTCGTGCTCACGGGTTTGTCGCCGATTACGTGCAGCCCAGCGTCTAGGGCTTCGGCGGCATAGGGGTAATGCGTGTCGTTCGGCGACATGATCGCCACCGCATCAACGCCGTCGTCGCGCGCACGCTCACCCGCGATGAGCGCGTTGATGTCTGCGTAGCCGCGCGCAGGGTCAAGTCGCATCGCTGCAGCCGCTTCGCGCGAGCGATCAGCGTTGGAAGAAAACACGCCCGCCACGACCTGCCACGCGCTATCAAGCTCGGCAGCCCGGCGGTGCATGCCGCCAATCCATGACGTCGGGCCGCCGCCCAACATAGCGATGCCGAGCGGACGCTGCGGCGTGTGTCGTGTGCTCATCCGGAGTCTCTCAATTCACTTTTGATTCGTCGAAGTATTGGCGAATCATGTATTCAAAGACTAGCAGAGCGTCGATCGCGCCGCGCATACTAGGTCCGCGACCGCGCGTCTTGCTACACGAAAACTATGCAGCCTGCTCCAAGGACAAGCCCGCGTGTTCCCGCAGCGGATGAAACTGAATCTTCGGATGCCGCTCTTGCGTGAGGCGCAAGTCGTATGCAGACGTCAGCAAGTACGCGAGCGTATTCGCCGCGTCGTAGGCAAGCTTCGAGGCGTTGTAGTCCATGAATTTCTTCATTTCTGCCGCGTCGTCGCAGGTCACCCAGCGCGCGCCAACGAACTGGCTGCCCGTGAGCTTGATATCCGCTTTGTACTCGGTTTGCAGACGATGCTGCACGACTTCAAACTGCAGTTGCCCGACTGCGCCCAAGAGCATCAACGAGCCGAGCTGCGGCTTGAACACTTGAATCGCGCCTTCCTCGCCGAGTTGCGCCAAACCTTGTTGCAATTGCTTGCTGCGCAGCGGATTTTTGAGTTCCACCGTCTGGAAAAGCTCCGGCGCGAAGAACGGCAAGCCCGTGTATTGCAAGCTCGCGCCGTCGGTGATGGTGTCGCCCAGTTGCACGCCGCCGTGAATCGTGAAGCCGATGATGTCGCCCGCAAAGGCTTCGTCCACCGCCTCGCGACGTTGCGAGAGAAACGTCACCACGCTCGTGGGGCGCATTTCTTTCGACGTGCGCTGCACCTTGAGCTTCATGCCTTGCGAATACTTGCCGGAACACACGCGCACAAACGCAATGCGGTCGCGGTGCATTGGGTCCATGTTCGCTTGTACTTTGAACACCACGCCGGAGAAGCCTTCAGCGTCTGGCGCGATTTCGGTTTTGCTGCCGTCGGCATCGGTCGAGGCGCGCGGATGTGGCGCGGGCGCGAGGTCAACCAGCGCATCGAGCACTTCTTGCACACCGAAGTTGTTTACTGCCGAGCCGAAAAACACCGGCGTTTGTTTGGCGGCGAGGAAGGCTTCGCGGTCGAACGCCGGCGCAACACCGGCCAAAAGCTCAATGTTCGCCATCGCGTGATCAAAGTCCGCGCCGAAGCGCGCGCGCAGCGTATCGGTGTCGGTCAGCGGAATTTCTTCCACGTCGGATTCGTCAACAGTGTCTTCGCCCGCCTTGAACACACGCATCGTTTGCGTGCGCAAATTGATAATGCCGCCGAACGCACGGCCTTGGCCCACTGGCCATGTCATCGGCACGCAGGGCATACCAAGCTCGGCCTCAACTTCATCCAGCAACTCAATCGGATCGCGGCCTTCACGGTCCATTTTGTTGACGAACGTGAGGATTGGCGTGTCGCGCTGGCGACAGACTTCGATCAATCGTTTGGTTTGCGCTTCGACGCCGTTGGCGGCGTCGATCACCATGAGCGCGCTGTCGACGGCGGTCAACACGCGGTACGTGTCCTCAGAAAAGTCTCGGTGACCCGGCGTGTCGAGGAGGTTGACGACGTGCTCGCGGTAAAGCATCTGCATGACCGACGACGCGACCGAAATGCCGCGCTGTTTCTCGATTTCCATCCAATCGGAAGTGGCGTGGCGGCTAGCTTTGCGCGCTTTGACGCTGCCCGCGACGTGAATTGCGCCCGAAAACAGCAACAATTTCTCGGTGAGCGTGGTCTTACCCGCGTCGGGGTGCGAAATGATGGCAAAAGTGCGGCGACGCGCGACTTCTGCTGTGTGCTTCGTTGCGGTCACGGCAGCGCTTTGAAAATCTGGAAACCCTTGATTTTAATGGAGTTTCGGGTTGTCGAGGGTTGACCGGTGCTGGGTTTGGCAAATTTTTCCGCAGCGCAGCACTTGTAATTTTTTGTAATTGCCTGACATTGTGTCGTCGTTCGCTGCGTCTACTCCGTTACAGACTCATTGGCACACCGTGCCTGATTTACGCAAGGAGATTTCTCGTGAAAAAGCTCGTTTCGATTACTACCCTCGGCGCAGCCCTCGTTTCCGTTTTTGCGGCTACCGCCGCGAGCGCTGACGGCCCCAAGCACTTCGGCCATGGCCCAGCGGTTTACCGTCCGGCTTACGTGGCTCCCGCGCCAGTGCGCTACTACGGCCACAACTACTCCCGTGGCTATTGGCATAACGGCCGCTGGATCGCGCCGGTTGTCATCGGTGGTGTGGCGCTTGCCGCCGCCTCGTCGTACTACTACAACACGGCCTACGTCGCGCCGACTACGTACTACGCTCCTGCTCCGGTAACCGTCAGCTACGCAGCGCCGTACTACGCGTCGCCATCGGCGGTCAATTACGCGGTGCCTGCGCCGGACGCGTTCGCTGCCGCGGATGCCAACGGCGATGGCGTGATTTCGTACCAAGAGGCAGCCGTGTACCCGCATTGGCAGCGCAACTTCGGCACGATTGATCGCAACCGCGATGGCTTCCTGACGCGCGACGAAGTCGGCGGCTGGCGCACGCACTAAGCGACACCATCAACGCACGATGAGAACGCTCACATGAATGCACTCAAATCACTCTCCATGCTCGCCGCGATTGCGCTTATTGCGGTGGCGAGCTCCGCCTCGGCTGCGCCACATCGTGGCTTCAACGGAGCGGATGCGAACAAAGATCGCGCGCTCAGCAAAGCCGAGGCCTGCGCTGGCAAAACACCGACGATTTGCAAACGCTTTGAGCGCATGGATCTGAACAAAGACGGCGTCGTCACACGCGCCGAGATCAAGGCCTTCCGCAACGCCAAGCGCGTAGCACGTGGTATGCCTGCGAAGCCCTAGCCAGCTCGCACGCCACAAAAAAGGGAGCCGCTGTGCTCCCTTTTTTTATCGCCGCGTCGCTCAATGCGCCGTCAGGGCCTCACACGTAATCGTCTGTTGCAACACATGCGAATCGTCCGGCCCCAGCTCGATAATCTCGTTGCCGCAATTGGCTGCCTCAAGGCAGACGTAGTGCAACCATCCATCGCCCGGCAAATCGGCAAACGTCTTAATCCATTCTTCCCCAGGGTTCCACACCACGAGCGTATTCGTGCCCGAAGTCTTCAACGTGATTTTGCGTTGCGCGGATGGATCAACGAGTTCGAACGCATTACCCGCGTCGGCGTAAATGCGGTCGCTGCGGCCCGGATCGCGTGCATCGTGCAAGTCCCAATTGCCACGCTGCGTGTGTTCATTGAAGTCATCGAACTTATCGGCGTAGGTCACGCCATCAAGCCCGGCCACGTGCACGCGTCGCGCGTCGCCGACTCGAAAGTACGTGTGCAGTGCCTGCGTGAAGCGAACGGTTTCGTCGCCCAGGTTCACCGTCGTGAGCGCCTGTTCGAGCGCGCGACCAATGCGCATCGTGAGCATCAAGCTCATCGGCACACCATCTACCGCAGGCGCGGCGAGCGCCAGCGCGATCTCGCCGTCGGCGTTTTGCTGCGCATGCGTGACCTGCCATTGCAGCGTGCGCACGAGTCCATGCTGCGGCGCATCGGCAGGTTGCCCTTGCTTTGCGAAATACGGCCAACACACCGGGACGCCACCGCGCAAAGGGTCCGGCGGGCGTTTGGTGATCGGCGACATCCACAACACGTCGTCAAACCCGGTTGGAACAAACGAGAGCACATGCCCGCCAAACAGACTCACGGCCGCCTTCGAGAACGGCGTCGAGATCAAGAGCGCGGGCAAGCCCTGAAATTCGCCGAAGCGCAAACCGGGAATGGACGAGGGCATGGTGATATGGCTTTCTGCGGCGAGCGACATCTGGATGGCGCTTGCGGGTTAATTGTGTGATAAGTCGACTATAAAGAAAATTCGCAATAAACGTCCGTGTGGATGTCGTTAGCGCAGAAAAGCTGTATGTCAACGTCGCATCGGGAAATTCTGCGGTGAATTATCCGGCGTCTACGTCCGCCACGTCACTATTGATCCGCGAAACGCGCGGCGCTGACCACAGTAGCGTTACGGGCGTGCCGCGTTCTGCGCTCGCACAAAATCGGCGAGGCGTTTGCCCGCCTCATCGTGAAATGTCTCGTTGGTGACTTGCAAGCGGATGATGCGGTCAATGCGGAAGCTGCGGAAATCGTCGCGTGATTCGCACCAGGCGGCGAGCGTCCAGTGCTCGCCCCAGAAATACAGCGAGAGCGGACGCACGCGGCGTTCGCTGAGCTTTTTCTCGACGTCGGCGTAGATGAAATGCACGACAGCGCGATCGCGAATTGCGCCGCGCAGAAGCTCAAAGCGCTCACCCAATTGCTTCGGAATGTGAAATTGCGGCACAAAGGTTCGGCTCTCTTCGAGCCACTGCCGACGCTCGCTGGGCAGCGCCGTGGCGATCTTCGCAATGGCCGAGAGCGCGGCTGCGCCCAGCTGTGGCGAGCTCCACGCTTCGACCATGCGCGCGCCGAGCGTCAGCGCTTCAATCTCTTCAAGTTCGAACATGAGCGGCGGCAATTCAAAGCCACCGCGCAACCGGTAGCCCACGCCCGCTTCGCCTTCAATCGGCGTGCCGGTGAGCGACAGATCGCGGATGTCGCGATAGATCGTACGCTCGCTGACTTCGAGCCACTTCGCCAGTTGGCTCGCGGTCGTCAAGCGCCGACCGCGCAGGTACTGCACGATGCGAAAGAGGCGATCAGCGCGACGCATGCTGTTTGCTTACACGTGGTTCATGCGAGCGCGAGCGAACGCTGCGGATGCGCGTTCTCGACGGTGGCTTCCGGCACGTCACCCAACATACGTGACGCGATCAGCTCAAAATCGGCGCGCGTCATCTCGATGTGGCCGAACCGAAACGCGTAGCCCCAACGCTTCGGATCGCGAATGAAAGACAGGCGCTCGATGAGCGGCCGAATCGGCGTCGCACGCGCTGCGAGAAAGCGAATGTCGCGACGAAACGGCACGAACCCCGGCGCCATTTCGAATGAATACACATCGTCACCGATTACCTCGCCGATCGCGGTGAACTCCTGACACGGCGCGTCGCCCGCAAACGCAATTTTCGGCGAGTAATACACGATCCAATCGCCGGGCTGCATCCGTTTCAAGGGCGCCGCTTTGCCGTGGCGGAGCTGACAAAAACCACCCGCTACGCCACGCGCAACATGGTCCTTCGATGCAACGCCAATCCAATAGCGCATGACTCTTTGCCTCGTGAATTGAGCGACGCTTAGCGCGCCGCGTTCTGCAATTTTTGTTTTCGCTCGGCCGTGTAATCCCACCACGGGCGCGCGTCTTCGCCGTTCATAAATCGCGTGACGGAGATGAATACATCCATCACGCACGGGTCGTGGCGCACGCCGGTCTTTTCGCAGAGCGCGTCGTACATCTCGTACGGGCAGCGTCCCGCTAACTGAGCCGGCGCGTGAATGCCCAACAGCCGCAAGTCCGCCGCGCTCGCCGGGCCGATGTTCGGCAAATCGGTGAGTTGCGTGACACGTTCACGTACGACGCGGCTCGGGTTCATTTGCGCTAATTGTCCGAATGCAAGCCCACGCGGTTGCCTTCGCAATCGCCGAAGTGCGCAAAGTGGCCCATGCCCGGCGGCAACGCCGTCTTCGGCGTAACGAC
>JAKPSO010000991.1 GCA_029571495.1 Pseudomonadota bacterium | reverse complement strand
TCTTCTTTCGTGCCGATACCGAGCAGCCTGTCGTACGCACTCGCCTCATGCCCAACGGCGAAGGCTTGCAAATCATGCTATACCTCAAGGATCGGGCTGAGCTGTTCGCGCGAACCATGAGCGTCTTCGCACGGCTCAATTTTTCGGTACTTGACGCTCGAGTACACACTTCAAAGACCGGCTATGCGCTGGACACTCTGACGGTAATCAACCCTGATTCCGCGGGTGTTGCATATCGCGACATCACGCAGCTCCTGGAACACGCGCTCGTCGAAGCGCTCACCGAGTCGAAGCCGCTAAAGGCGCCCGCGCTTGGGAAAGCGTCGCGTCAACAGCGCCACTTCCCCATTTCTCCTGTGATCGAAATTACTGGCGACGAACAAGGTCAGCGCTTTGTCCTCGACATCGTCGCGGCCGACCGCACCGGCCTGCTGGCGCGCATCTCGGAAATCCTCTCGGCGCGAGGCGTTTCGATTCAAACTGCGCGCATCAACACGCTGGGAGCCCGCGCTGAAGACGTGTTCGTCGTGTCAGGCGGCAGGCTGGCGGAGGAATCTACGCGCATCGAACTCGAGACTGAACTCGCCGAAGCGATTGCGTAAACAACTACGCCGCGACCGCAGGAAACAAGATGTCGGTAAACCCGAACCGCGTCATGTCCTCGATGCGGCGTGGGTACAGAACGCCTTCGAGGTGATCGCATTCATGCTGCACAACGCGCGCATGAAAACCGTCCACTTCTCGCTCGAACGCGATGCCGTGCGCGTCGCGGCCACGGTAGATCAATCGCTCGTAGCGCGGCACTTCACCGCGTAAGCCGGGCACCGACAGACAGCCTTCCCATCCCGCCGACTTCTCTTCCCCAATGGGAATGATCTCCGGATTGCAAAGTACGGTAAACGGGATATCCGGCGCATCGGGATAGCGCGGATTCTTGGCTGTGCCGCCGAAAATGACGACGCGCAAATTGACGCCAATCTGCGGTGCGGCAATGCCCGCGCCACTCGCCGCATACATCGTTTCGCGAAGGTCGGTGATTAGCTCCGTCATTGCGGTGCTCGCGAACATGGCCTCGGGCACCGTCGGTGCGACGCGCAACAAACGCTCATCGCCCATCCGCAAAATTTCACGAACGGCCATCGCTACGCCCGCTTCCAATGCGCCGCTGAAGCCGCAATGATCGTTTGGACGCGATCAATGCTCTTATCGAGTGTGGCATTGATGTTGTCGTGCGAAATTGCAGTGGCGCTGTCGCCGCAGCCAGCCGCCCAATTAGAGACGACACACAAATGCGCGTAACGCAGCGACAGCTCTCGCGCAAGCGCGGCTTCTGGCATGCCGGTCATCCCCACCAGCGTCGCGCCGTCGCGCGCCATGCGCGTGATCTCGGCCGCGGTTTCTAGGCGCGGCCCTTGCGTCGCGCCGTAAACCCCAGTGGCCACGACTGGTTCGTTGCTGCGCGCTGCGGCTTGAAGGATGACACTTCGAAGTTCACTGCTATACGGTTGAGTAAAGTCAATGTGAACGACGCTGCGGTCGCTGCCGTCGCAATAAGTGTGCTCGCGACCGTAGGTGTAATCGATGATTTGATCGGGCATCGCCACCGTGCCTGGACCGACGTCGCCCGCTATACCGCCGACAGCCGCGACCGCGATAATGTCGGTTGCGCCAGCCTCTTTCAAGGCCCAAATGTTTGCGCGATAGTTCACTCGATGCGGCGCAAGAATGTGGCCCGGCCCGTGGCGTGGCAGGAACAACGCCGACGTGCCGTTAATTTCACCAAAGACAAGAGGCC
>JAKPSO010000988.1 GCA_029571495.1 Pseudomonadota bacterium | reverse complement strand
GATTGGCTCGGGTCGCCGATCATGTCCGCGCCCGCACACATCATGTCTTTGAGCAACACGCCTTGGTTGAATCGCGTGCCGCGAATCAAGAAGTTGTCGGCGGGCCATTCGCCCGCATCGTTCCGGCCCCAGGCTTCACGCAGCCACTCGCGATTCGATTCGAAGCCACCTGCCGCGAGCACGCAGCTCTTCGCCTCGATGCGCTCGGCACCGACGTGCGCGGCAACAAAACGATCGCCATCGAGCTCGATGCGATCGACGGCGGTGTCGTAACGAATCACTACGCCGAGCGCTTCGGCGCTGCGGTAATACGCATTGACTAGTGCTTTGCCGCCGCCCATAAAAAACGCGTTGGTGCGAGACAGATGCAGCGTTCCCGATAGCGATGGCTGAAAATGCACGCCGTGTTTTCGCATCCAGTCGCGGCAGGTCGCGGAGTGGCGAATCGTGAGTCGAGCGAGTGCTTCGTTGGTTTGTCCGCCGGTGACTTTCAGTAGGTCTTGCCAGAATTCTTCTTCGGGATAGGCGTCGGTCAACACGTCTTGCGGCGCGTCGTGCATGCAGCGCAGATTGCGTGTATGCATCGAATTGCCGCCACGCCATTCAGGAGGCGCGGCCTCAAGCAGCAGCACCGATGCGCCGGCCTCACGCGCCATGAGCGCAGCACATAGCGCGGCGTTGCCACCGCCGATCACGAGAACATCACGCATCGTTAGTCGGCGCTGATGTGTGCGCGTTTGACGATGTCCGACCAGATCTTCTGTTCGCGAGCGATGAACGAGGCGAACTCAGTCGAAGGCCCGCCACCGCCAATGGCGCTGTCGGTCGCAAATCGTTCGGTGACGCTTGTTGATTTCAGCGCTTTGAACGATTCTTCTTGCAGACGCTTGACGATCGCGGCGGGTGTGCCCGCGGGCGCAAGAATGCCGTACCACTGCGACGTCTCAAAGTCTTTGTAGCCCATTTCGGCGACCGTCGGCACGTCCGGTAGTGACGGAATGCGTTGCAGCGTGCCGACTGCGATGGCGCGCAGCTTGCCACTCTTGATGTGCGCCGATAGCGCCGGAAGGCCCGCTGAGGCGGCCTGGGTGCGACCGGCGAGCAGGTCGGTCAGCTGCGGGCCCGTGCCCTTGTACGCGATGTGCTGCATGTCCATACCGGTCACGAGCTTCAGGTATTCCATCGCGAGGTGACCGGCGCTGGCGTTACCCGCCGAGCCGTAGTTCGACTTACCCGGATTTTTCTTCACGTAGTCGACGAACTCCCTGAAATTTTTCGCCGGTACGTCCGGGTGAATCACGAATAGATTCGGCACTTTCGCGAGCAGCGTCACGGGAATGAAATCCTTGTTCACGTCGTACGGTTGATTCGCGAGCATGTACGGGTTAACCGCGAGTGTGCCGACGTGGCCGAGGATGATCGTGTGGCCGTCGGGCGCGCTCTTGGCGACTTCTTGCATCGCGACAACGCCAGCCCCGCCGGGTTTGTTCTCAACGTAGACGGTTTGTCCGAGCTGCTTACTCAACTCCGCTGCCACGATTCGCGCGACGATCTCGGAGGTGCCTCCCGGCGCGAAGGGGACGACAAAGCGCACAGAGCGACTCGGCCATGGTGCTTGTGCGGAGAGCGGTACCGATGCACTGAGTGCGGCTGCGGCGGAGGCTTTCAGTAGGGTGCGACGTTTTGCGGAGCTGGGCAGGTCATGCATGAAGGGTTCTCCTAAAACTGGTATTTGCGCAAACCACCGTCGACGGGAATGACTGCGCCCGTGATGTAGCTCGCGAGCGGGGAGACGAGGAAGGTGACGAGATTCGCCATGTCTTCCGGCTCGCCGTAACGGCCCATCGGAATCTCATTCTCGCATTGCCATTGACGGTACTCGGGCGAGTAGTTGCGGAAAATTTGCTCTGAGTGGATGCGGCCCGGCGGGATGCAATTCACCGTGATGCCGTGCTTGCCGACCATGCGCGAGAGTCCCTTAGCCCAGCTATGGATGCCCGCCTTCGCGCAGAACGCGCCGTTGGTGTGTTCCGGCTCGCTTTTGCCCGTGATGTTGATGATGCGGCCCCAGTTGCGCGCAATCATCTGGTCGATCAATGCACCGGCCACTTGGCGTGGGCGATGAAAATTTAGCGTGATCGCTTCTTGCCACTGCGCTTCGCTGACGTGGAGTTCTTTGAATGATCGCGAGCCGCCTGCGTTGTTGACAAGGATGTCGACGTGTCCGAGGCCAGCGATGGACGCCGCAGCGAGCTTGGCAGCAGCGTCTTCGGCGTAGAGGTCGGACTCGATGACCACAGGGCGCTTTCCACCCTTAGCGACGATTTCATCGGCTAGTTCATTGAGCTTCTCAACGCGACGCGCGGACACGGCCACATGTACGCCTTCCGCCGCGAGCGAGAGGGCGATGCCCCGGCCAATGCCGACGCTCGCGCCGGTGACGAGGGCTGTTTTGCCTTTGAGTTGCATGTCCATGGGCGCTCCTTCTTTTGGATCGTCGATGCAACGGCCTCGCTTAGGCTGGATCCTGTGAATCGACTTGGAAAATTTATGTATACCGAAGTATACCGAAGAATCCAAGCCAGGACAGCGCTGTAAGCAGCGTTGAAGCAACAGCTTTCAAGCGCCAATGACCGATCTGCGGTCGTTAGCGCATAGATAAAGCACATGTCGATAGGCGATCCAATGGCGCTGAACCGACCGCCCAGCGGTGCAGAGGGCTATAAAGCTGTTTCGCAGTCGCGCAGTTACACGACTTTCACCGAAATATCCGGCAACTTTGAGAGTTTCCCGAGCATGACGTCGCCGCGCACTACGGGCCCGACGTTTTCCGGGGTACCGGAATAAATGATGTCGCCGGGCATGAGTTCGAACGCTTCGGAGAGCTTGCTGATTTGTTCGGCGACGCTCCAGATCATCTGCTTGAGGTCAGCGCTTTGCTTCACGACGCCATTGACGAGCAGCTGAATGCTGCCTTCCGTGAAGTGTCCCACGTCCGCGACACGGTGAATCGGGCCAATGGGCGCCGACTTGTCGAAGCTCTTACCGATTTCCCACGGCTTCTTTTGGTCGCCCATGCCCCGTTGCAAATCGCGACGCGTCATGTCGAGCCCAAGCGCGTAGCCGTAGACGTGCTTGAGTGCATCGGCGACCGAAATGTCGCGACCACCGCTGTGCAGCGCGGCCACCAATTCGATCTCGTAGTGATAGTTTTTCGTCAGCGGTGGGTAGGGGTGATCGACGGTTTTGCCGATGGGGACAAACTGAATCGCGTCGGTCGGTTTCTGGAAGAAGAATGGTGGCTCGCGCGTCGGGTCGGAGCCCATCTCGCGCGCATGCGCCGCGTAGTTGCGTCCTATACAGTAAATGCGGCGAACGGGAAATGTCTGCGCGCTACCGACGATGGGGATCGTCGTCGCGGGCACGTGAAAGGGCGTCGCGCGCGCTTCGACGTGCACATTAACCGTCGCACAGCCCGCGACCGCGGCGCTTGTGCCAATGACCCCAGCAGTGCCTAGGGACTTTAAAACGTCGCGACGAGTAGTGCTGCTCATGGTGCCTCCTGATGTGTGAACGGGTTGCCGAGAGAATACGCTCGGCAAATGAAAACGGGCACCGAAGTGCCCGTTTTTTGTGTGTCAGTCGTGGTTGACCGATCAATCTTCGACGAACGTTTCGTCGCGTTTCTTGCGGATTGCTGGCAAGGCCAAGATCACCAACATGATGGCCGACAGAATAAGCATCACGGCGCTGATCGGACGTTCGAAGAAAACGCTTGGGCTGCCGCGTGAGAGGAGCAGCGCGCGACGCAAGTTTTCTTCCATCATCGGGCCGAGAATGAAGCCCAGCAGCAATGGCGCTGCTTCGCATTCGAGCTTGGCGAAGATGTAGCCGATGACGCCGAAGGCCGCGATGATCCAAATGTCGAACGTGGTGTTGTTCACCGTGTAAACACCGATACAGCAGAACACGAGAATCATCGGATAGAGCAAGCGATACGGGATCTTCAAGAGCTGAACCCACATACCGATCAGCGGCAAGTTCAGAATGACGAGCATCGCGTTACCGACCCACATCGACGCGATCAGGCCCCAGAAAAGCTGTGGATTTGACGTGATGACCTGTGGGCCTGGTTGGATGTTGTGAATCGTCATCGCTCCGACCATCAGCGCCATCACTGCGTTAGGCGGAATGCCAAGTGTGAGGAGCGGGATGAACGACGTTTGAGCGCCTGCGTTATTAGCGGATTCCGGTGCCGCTACACCGCGGATGTTGCCTTTCCCGAATGCTGGGCTCGCGTTTGCGCCAGCCAGTTTCTTTTCTAGCGAGTACGAAGAGAACGAAGCGAGCAGCGCGCCACCGCCGGGCAAAATGCCGAGCAACGAGCCGAGCAGCGTACCGCGGGTGATCGCACCCCAAGAATCCTTGAAGTCCTGCAGTGTTGGCATCAGGCGGCCCACTTTCGCGGTGAACACCTCACGCGCTTCGCCCTTTTCAAGGTTAATGAGAATCTCACCAATACCAAAGATACCCATCGCGACGCCCACGAAGCCAATGCCATCCGTGAGTTCCGGTACGTCGAAGCTGTAACGCGCGACGCCGGAGTTGACGTCGGTGCCGACGAGGCCCATCACGACACCCAACACGATCATCGCGATGGCTTTGAGTACCGAGCCATGCGCGAGCACGACCGCTGCGATCAAGCCCAACACCATCAAGGAGAAGTA
>JAKPSO010000986.1 GCA_029571495.1 Pseudomonadota bacterium | reverse complement strand
CTGCGTGGCCGCATGTTGTAGCGTGAAGCCGCGAACGGTGATGAAGTTGCAATGCGGCGCTTCGCCTGTCGCCGAGATCAACCAAGCAATCGAGCACCCTAAGCAATCTCTCTCGCGATGCATCATTTAATTGCCCGTGCTCCGCATGTAACTGAACGAGGCTAGCAAGCCTGCGTGGCAGGTTCGTGTTGAGCCATCCGTTACCCGCATCGAAAGTAACAAGCCGCAACGCATGTCGGGCGAAAACATCTGTTGGATAGAACAGCTTCGCGCGCTCAGCGAGCGATATGAAATTGATTGCAGCACTTATGGACCAACCGACAGAATCAACAAGCTTCTCGATCATCGGCAATAGTCTTGAAAGATCGGACCATTTGCCATTCGAAAAACGAGTCGCTTGATCTGCTCGCTCAATCGAAACTAAGAAGAAATCGCGCAAAATTTCAGTGGTGTCACGATCATCGATTTGAGCATCGTCACGCCACGTCTTTGCGAACATGCCATGCGCAATCATGCTCCTCGCACATTGGTCTAGCAAGGAGGCGGCCTGAGCGGGAAACTGCTCTTCATCATGAATTGCGCAAACAACTCTCCGAACAAACGCGGAAAGCGCTTTTGTCCGTGCATCTTTCGGGAAATGCAAGACGGGCCTCAGTAACGTTTGATCCGCTTCTTCTGCGCTCCGCGTGAGCGCGCTGTTGCCAAGACACCAGCCAAGCGCATCAAGCCAATCACCAACACTTTGGTTGTAGTCGTTCTTTCTGCGACGTTGCGTCCCTGCGTCCCCAACAGCAAAGCGCGACCGTGTCCAGGCGAGTAAGCGCTCATTGAACTCGTCAACTGTGGTTTGAAAGTGTGAATGCAACGAGAGATCGACCAATGGCGCTGAGCGCAGAATTTTTGACAGAAAGTCCAGGTGCCAGTAGCCTACTTCTCCTACAGCAATGTCAAACCAATGGACGTCATCGTCCGTCAGTGTGGGTTCATCGGAACAAGTCGTTGGCGCCCGGCGCAAGGGCGGAACAAAAATTGTTGGTTGATCAGCGTTGGATTCAAGAAGCGCGATTGATGAGTCGATCAAACCGCTTGCGTCATGATGAGCTTCGACGTCGCCAGCATTTTCTCGTGGTTCAAACGCAAATCGCGGTGGTATGCAAGCCAGCCTGCTGGAAACATCTAAGACGGCGATGCAAAGCCTTGGGTGTTCTTTCCACCGTGCAAACAACAGCTTCACGGTTTGTAAGGCTTCCTCAACATTTTGCTGGGCTACCATGCGCAGTAGGCGACGTGAGAGTTCTCGGGCATTAGGACTGGTCGACAACTTTGACAGGTGCGCGTGAACCACCGCCTCTGAAGGATGCCAAAGGGACATTGGCCCATGTTCCGCAATTCCCTCTGACGACGTACATAGTGTGTAGAAGCGCTCAACAATCGACTCTGCCCAATGGGGGGTCCTCTTGTTTTTGGTGCAATAACTAGCGGTAGGAGATCAAGCACTGGCGTGGGGATGGTTGGCTAAGTGTTTGATTGAATTGGGTTTCCTGTTCGTGTTTTCATGCCTGTTTTGCGGCGTCAACGCGTGATCGGTTTCACGCGCTACGCGCCCGGATCGACTGAGCCAGCGACGGCATGATTTCGCTGGCGTAGCGCTCAGTCGGAAACCGAAAGACACCACGCAGGTTGATCCCTTCAATCCGAGTAGGCGCAATCTTTCCCATCAGTTCGGGAGCAATGTGCTGGCGCCGATTGGCCCAGCCTTGCAGCACCTGCTGCATCTGCATCGTGTTCCACGCCATCACAAGGT
>JAKPSO010000978.1 GCA_029571495.1 Pseudomonadota bacterium | reverse complement strand
ACTGAATACGGATTTTTCAGATCAGTCGGTGCGTACACCGCGCCGCACACTTCGCACGAATCTCCGTATTGGTCTTTGGCGCCGCACTTCGGGCATTCGCCTTTGATGTAGCGGTCTGGGAGGAACATGCCCTTAACCGGATCGTAAAACTGCTCGATTGAGCGGCGCTCGATGAACGACGCCAGTATGCCGTCGCGCACGAAATCGCGCAGCTTGCGATAAATATCCTGCGCAAGTTCGACGTTTTCCGACGAATCAGTGGAGTGCCAGTTGTCGAGTGAAAGATTAAAGCCGTCGAGATACTCTTTGCGCGTGGCCGCGATTTCGGCGACGAAATCCTGCGGCGTTTTGCCCGCTTTCTCGGCGGCAATCATGATCGGCGCGCCGTGCGTGTCGTCGGCGCACATCCAATGCACTTCGTGGCCCCGCATCCGTTGGAACCGCACCCAAATGTCGGCCTGGATGTACTCCATCATGTGGCCGAGGTGGAACTTGCCGTTGGCGTACGGGAGTGCGGTGGTGACGAAGATGCGGCGCTTGGCCGGAACTGAGTTGGCGGCGGTCATAAATGCTGGTTGGGGATAACGAGTAGGGTCGAAAACCCTAGGAAATACAAGGGAATAGTAGCAAATCGGCACCGCTCGGAACGTGCGCACCCGCTAAACTTCGCGCCTATGAATGAATCCCAAGTCCTCTCCCATCTCGCGACCTGTATTGACCCTAACACGGGTCGTGACTTCATCAAAGACAAGTCCATCAAACGCGTTGCTGTCGACGGCAATGACGTCACCGTCGAAGTGGTGGTCGGTTACCCCGCGAAAAGCCAATACGATGCGATTCGCCAAGTCGTGACGCAGCACGTGCGCGGCCTCGACGGCGTCGGCAAGGTCGCGGTCGCAGTCTCGCATCGCGTGGTGTCGCATGCCGTGCAGCGCGGCGTGAAGTTGAAGCCCGGCATTAAGAACATCATCGCGGTTGCGTCAGGCAAAGGCGGCGTTGGGAAAAGCACTACCGCAGTGAATCTCGCGCTGGCGCTTGCGGCTGAGGGCGCGAACGTCGGCATTCTCGACGCCGATATTTACGGCCCGTCGCAACCGCAAATGCTTGGCATCACAGGCCGCCCGGAAAGCGCCGACGGCAAAACCTTGGAGCCGATGGAGGCGCACGGCATTCAAGCAATGTCGATTGGCTTCTTGATCGACACCGACACGCCGATGGTGTGGCGCGGCCCGATGGTCACGCAGGCGCTCGAACAATTGCTCTCAGACACCAATTGGCGCGATCTAGATTACTTGGTTATCGATATGCCGCCGGGCACGGGCGACATTCAGCTCACGCTCTCGCAGAAAGTGCCGGTGACCGGCGCGGTGATTGTGACCACGCCGCAAGAGATCGCGGTGATTGATGCGCGCAAAGGGCTCAAAATGTTCGACAAGGTCGGCATCCCAATTGTCGGTATCGTGGAAAACATGAGCACGCACGTGTGCTCGAACTGCGGTCACATCGAACCGATCTTCGGCGAAGGCGGCGGCAAGGCGATGTGTCGCGATTACAACGTGCCGTTCTTGGGTGGTTTGCCGCTTGACGGCTCGATTCGTGCGCAGTCCGATAGCGGCCGCCCCACGGTCGTTGCTAATCCGGACGGCGCTGTCGCAGCGACGTATCGTGAGATCGCACGCAAAGTGGCGATTTTCGTTGCCCAAAAGAGCGAAGATCACTCTGCGAAATTCCCGTCGATCAAGGTGGTGAGTTGACCGAAGCGACGACCGGACGCTTCGGCTGCATAGCCATAGTTCCATCGGGCGGCAGCGGTTCGCGCTTTGGTGCGCCGCTGCCGAAGCAATACAGCGTGATTGCGGGCCGCAAGGTCATTGACCACACGCTCGCAGCGCTGCTGGCATGTCCTGAAATCGAACATATCGTTGTCAACGTACAGCGCGACGATACGCATATCGACGACACGGCGGCGGCGTTTCCAAATGTCACGTTTCTGCGCTGCGCCGGGGGAACGCGTGCGGAGACTGTGCAAAACGCGCTCGCGGCAATCGGCAAACGTGTGAAGCGTGACGCTTGGGTGCTTGTCCATGACGCAGCGCGGCCCTGCGTGTTGGCGAGTGACGTCGCGCGGTTGGTCGTGCGTGCCGGTGCGCATGCCGTGGGTGGCTTGTTAGCCTCACCTGTGACGGATACATTAAAGCGCGCCACGCGCGAGAACGAAGTCGCGGAAACGGTGCCGCGCGCTGACATGTGGCGCGCGCAAACGCCGCAGATGTTTCGCTATGAAACACTGATGCATGCGCTCGCATCGTCACCCGACGTAACCGATGAGGCGCAGGCGATCGAAGCGCTTGGCATGTCGCCGCTCATCGTTGAGGGCAGCTCGCGCAATATCAAAATCACGCAGCCGGAAGACGCGGCGCTCGCAGCGTTTTATTTGTCGCAATCTTCTTTGGACAAACCATGAGCACAGTGCCTTTTCGCGTAGGAACCGGTTTTGACGTTCACCAGCTCGTCGCGGGTCGGGCGCTGGTCATGGGTGGCGTGACGATTCCGTACGAGCGCGGTTTGCTGGGGCATTCCGACGCTGACGTGTTGCTGCACGCGATTGCGGATGCGCTTCTCGGCGCGGTAGCGCTCGGCGACATCGGTAAACACTTTCCCGACAACGATCCGGCGTATAAAGGCGCGGACAGCCGCGTGTTGCTGCGAAGCGTCGTCGCGCGCGTTCGCGAAACGGGCTACGCCGTCGGCAACATCGATGCCACGATCATCGCGCAAGCGCCGAAAATGGCGCCGCACATCGCGCAGATGCGCGCCAACATTGCCCAAGATTGCGGCGTTGCTGTCGAGTGCGTGAGCGTGAAAGCGACTACGACCGAGCAACTGGGATTCACGGGTCGTGGTGAGGGCATCGCCGCGCAGGCGAGCGTGTTGCTGTTGCGGGCTTAGGTCGCGTATTTCTTCCGGTCGCGCGAAATCGCCGTTGCCCGCCCGTTTTTATGTCCGTCGAAAAGCCTGCGTGTACCGCCGTTTTCTCTCGGCACCTAGTTCGTTGCGCGGCTGCGATGTGCTCGCCCACCGTAGGCGTCTATCGCGCGCGTTGAATTAACGCCTTCATGCGTGCGAGTTTCGGCGCGACGATGGGCGTGGTCAACATCGTGCTGGCCACTGCCATGAGAAGTAAGGCGGTGAACGATTCGCTCGTGATGATCTGTTTGTCGAGCAAGATGTTCGCGAAAATGATCATGATGAGCGCTTTGGTCTGCAGCAGCCAACCAATAA
>JAKPSO010000975.1 GCA_029571495.1 Pseudomonadota bacterium | reverse complement strand
GTATTGTCAAAACGCGTGCAACAGGAACGCGCGCACCTTGCATGGGCTCGATTGTCCGCGCAAAGTTCCCGGCCAACTGATCGAGACTCCATAACGCACTCCACTCAGTCGGCGCGGCGCAAATTTACCTTACAGCTTATTACCGGGAACGGCCGTTGCGCGGCGCATGGAGCGCAGAAAGCGCGCTTTGCGACTTTGCGGAAAAAACGGATGAGATGACCGCTGTACGGCCGTTAGCCCTAAAAAGCTGTTGCGCCACTGCCCCGCGCGTTAGCGAGCGGCGGCGGCCTCTGCACCACGGCCGCGCAACGCGGTCCAACCGAGATAGAGCACCGGCACGACGACCATCGAGTACGTGAGCATTTGCCCCCAGAAACCTTCCGGTCCGTAAGGCTCACTGGTGACGTGCAGCCACTCGTTGTCGATGAACGGCAACGCGTTCGCTTCTGAAAGTTCGTGCACCGCGTAAATCACTAGTTGCACCGAGAAGATCAGCAGGAATACCGCTGTGACTTGGAAAAACTTCGCCAAATTGATGCGCCGTCCGTAGCGCGCCCACAGCCAAGCAATGCACGCAGCGCCCAGTACGCCCAACAGCGCTCCGGTGAAGAGCGCTTCGTTGCCGCGCTCCATCGCGAGGGTGGAGAGCACGACGGCCGTCTCCATGCCCTCGCGCACGATCATCAGCAGCACAAACCCAAACACCGACCACCAACCGGCGCTTTGTGATCGATTGGCGAGTGCGTCTTCAATGCCGCGCCCAATGTTGGCGCGCATGTGCCGCGCGGCTTTGAGCATGTAGATCGTCATCGAGATCACCAGCACCGCCGCAACCAACGCGAGGACGCCCTCCCACAACGGTTTGTTCTCCGCTTTCGAGAAGAAGTACGCCGCTACTCCCGAGGCCGCGACAGCGATTCCAGTTCCCCAATACACGGCCGAGGCCAATGCGTGGCGCTGCGTTTGCCGCAGGTATGCCAGCGTGATCGCGACAATCAGAAAAGCTTCGATGCCTTCGCGAAGGGTCAAAACAAAAACATTGAGCATTGTGGGTGCCTGCGTAGGCGTTTGTGGAAAGTGTTGCGAATAATTCGCATTTGCACAAACTGTATCACATTGGTTTCCAGCGCCGCAAGCCGCTCCGCTCGAATTTGATGTGCGTCAAGCTACCCGTTAGTGCCCCGCTGCGGCGACAACGCCGTGTCCGCGGCCTACACCAGCAGGAAGGTTTTCGCCGCAGCGACCGCCGCTTCGTCCGACGCCACCGCTCCCGGCGCGCCGCCCTTGCCCCACAGCGCGCCTTGCCAACGCATCGCCATAAACTGCGCGCACATCTCGTAGCTGCGGATGGTCGGCTCAGCCTTCTCGAAGCCGCCGTTGGTGATGATGGCAGCAAGCGTTTTCGCAGCCATCGCCTCTTTGAAGCCAAGGCCCGGCACGCGCATCCATCCGCTCCAATGATCCAAGTAGTTTTTGATCGCGGTCGGCGGCGCGAACCAATACACCGGCGACACCAGCACGATCTGGCTCGCAGCCATCGTCGCGTCAAGCGCGTCACGGAGCGCGGTCCCCGCGTCAGGCATCGGATAGCTTCCGACGGTGTGGCGCAAGTCCACAAACGGCGGCAAATTCATCTGCGCAAGATGCAGCCACGTTTGCTTCGTGTTCGCGGGAAGCGCGGCAGCGGCTTGTTGCGCCAGCCATTCAGTGTTGCCAACGTGGCCCGGCTCACGCGCCGAACCAACCAGAAAAAGAGTGTGTGCAGACATGATGCGGTGTGTAATTGTGCGAAGGATTTTCCAGAGGCGCCAGCTAAATGAGAAGCGAGGAGAGCCCAGTAACAGCGCCCGCAGCACCCAGCGCAGCGCCCGTGTAGAACATCAAATTCATCCGCGACAAAATCGCCGCAGACAAAATGACAATCGCGATCTGCATAAACAGCGCGCCCAAATCGCAACGATCATTGATCGCTGAAAACACGCCTGCTTCTTTGGTGAACGCTTCTGCCTTCGCCTTGATTTCATCGCGCTCAGTTTTGTAGCGCGCGATTTCTTCGTTCGCCTTCGCCTTGAGCTTCGTCGCGACATCCACATTCAGCGCCGAAGGATTCATCGCATCAAGCAAATTGATTTCAATGCCCAGCGTGTGCTCACGAATCGCCTTGGCTTGAAAAAAGCTCCATTGATTCGAGGCTTCCGTCGTACGCAAACCAGCGTCCGTCTTCGCGTTGTCGCCGCGCATCGAGACAAACGCCAGCAACGCAGCCAATATCGCAATACAAACAGCGACGCGGCGCTCAAACGGGTCTCTTGCTTCGGGGATTTCAGGAGTATCGGCCATGGCTAGTCTCGCTTTCTAATTTGACGCATCGTCGAGCGACGTCCGTGCGAACGCAAGCGTATACGAGTAGCGCGCTAAAGCGCATCCCCGCACGCAGCAGCGCTCGCCCACGCCCATTGGAAGTTGTAGCCGCCGAGCCAACCAGTGACGTCGACGAGTTCGCCGATGAAATGTAGACCCGGCACCGCGCGCGCTTCCATGGTTTGTTGCGAGAGGGCGCGCGTATCGACACCGCCCAACGTGACTTCCGCTTTCTTGTAGCCAAGCGTGCCAGACGGTTTGAGTGGCCACGCCTTGAGTAGCGCTGCGACCGAATCAAGCTCTGCGCGCGTCCACTGCGCAATGGCCTTCGCCGGCGCGTGCGCATTCACCCACGCGTCTGCGAGGCGCTGCGAAACATGCTCACCGAGTGCTTTCGCGAACGAAGTCAGCGCGGGTCGCCGCGCGCGTAGGCGCGCGAGCCATTCTTCGCTATCGATGTTGGGCAGCAAGTCGAGATACACGTTGCCGCCTGGTTGCCAGTAGTTCGAGATTTGTAATATCGCCGGTCCCGAAAGACCTCTGTGAGTGAGAAGCGTCGCCGCATGAAAGTGCGCAGCGCTATCGTCGCAACGCGAGATCGCGTCAAAGCTCACGCCCGACAACATGCCGTAGCGCTCAAGCTCCGGCGCGTCGAGCGCGAGCGGCACGAGCCCTGCGCGCAACGGCGTCACGGGCACGCCAAATTGCTTTGCGATTTCGTAACCAAATCCCGTTGCGCCCGTTGCGGGAATCGAGAGCCCGCCGGTGGCCATCACGAGGCGTAGCGCGCGGAGCTCTCCCGCCGACGTGAGCACGCGAAAATCATCGCCACGCTCAATGCTTTGAATCGTCACCGGATGCATGATCTTCACTTTGCCGCGCGCGCATTCGTCGAGCAGCATGTCGATGATTCGCTGCGCGGAGTCGTCACAAAAGAGTTGTCCGTGCTCGCGCTCGTGGTACGCGATGCGATGTTTTGTCACCAGATTGATGAAGTCTTGTGACGAGTAACGCGACAGTGCAGAGCGAGCGAAGTGAGGGTTTTGCGAAACGTAGTTGCCTGGCCCGACGCTTAAGTTCGTGAAATTGCAGCGGCCACCGCCGGAAATGCGAATTTTCTCGCCGATGGTTTCGGCGTGATCGATCAGCGCGACTTGTCGCCCACGCTGCCCCGCACGCGCGGCGCAGAAGAGGCCGGCGGCTCCGGCGCCGACGATGATGGCGTCAAATGTTTGTGGCATGTTGCAAATGTAGCGGCCCGCGTGGCGACGTTAGGGGAGCCGACAACATTACACTCTCGCGTGTGCATCCGTCTCCTTCGCCGTCCGCCCCACCCAAGAGTAGTTTCGTTCGCTGCGTGCTCTACGCGATTCGAACGATTTTGCGCGTGCTTCCGGCTATCGGCCGCAGCAGCGATCACGTCAACGCACCCGCAGGTTTGGGTTTCAAGCACTTCGCCATCGCAGGGCTCCTTTGCGCAGTGATGCTGGTGTCGACCCTGGTCGGTGTGGTGTCGCTCGTCGTGCGACTTGTGCGCTAGCTGAGCTCCGCTCGTGCCGGTCAATTACCTCACCAACCTTACCGCGAACACGCGGACGCAACGCGCGAATCTGCATTTGGGCGTTGCGCTCGCGTTTGTCGCGGGCGCGCTTAACGCCGGTGGTTTTCTCGCGATTGGCCAATACACCTCGCACATGACCGGCGTCGTTTCGTCGGCGGCGGATGACTTGGTGCTCGGTAAGACGGCGCACGCGATTGCCGGGCTCATCGCGCTCGGTGCTTTCATCGTCGGCGCGATGACCACTGCGCTCATGGTGAACTACGCGAAGCGCACTGAATCAAGCGTGACCTACACCGCGCCGCTGTTGCTGGAAGCGGTGTTGCTGCTCGTGTTTGGCTTTATCGGCGCAACGATACAAACGCGAGAATTTGTGAGTGTGTCGATGACGGCGTTCTTTCTTTGCTATGTGATGGGCCTACAAAACGCGCTCGTCACCAAAATCTCGAACGCCGAAATTCGTACGACACACATCACGGGTCTCGTGACCGATCTCGGCATAGAGCTGGGGCGCTTGGTCTATTGGAATCGCTCTGGCGCGGAATTGGAGAACGTTCCCGTCGTGCGCGCTAACCGCCGAAAGCTTCGTGTGCACGCGTCGCTCATTGCTGCTTTCGCGGGCGGTGCAGTGTCGGGCGCACTGGGCTTCAAGCACGCGGGCTACATCGCGACGGTGCCGCTTGCGGCGTTGTTGGTGATCGTGTCGGTTGCGCCGCTCTTTAAGCGTGTCGCGCATCCCCGTCTCTAGTTGAGCTGCACAACTGGCCGCCTATTGAGCGAATACTCCATCAATATTCTCGCGAGGGCTAGTTTTTTGCGCCGCAACATGCCATAATTGATGGTTGCTTGAAAAAGCATCATCTGTTCGCTGATTAGTGCATCGCCCTACTTCAAGTTCCTGAACGCGCGCCGAAAGGTTGATTGCGTTCTGCGAGACTGGCCTACAACACGCGTTCTCTGCGGTTGTGATCCTCTGTGATCTTGGCTCTCTCATGTTCCGTTTGTTGGTCGACGCGTTTTTCTTCGTCTTCGATCAACACACGTCCTTAAAAACTATAAAGGTCGCGTCCGCATTTCTTTTTTTGCGGCGCGAGAGCATATGAATTTGCATAACGACCACGCGGCTACTCAGCCGCCTACTCAACACATCCAAGACAACAACGCGTTCGTTCCCGATTTTTCGTCTGACGACGTCGGTGCTGACGGCGCCTTCATCGAAGTCGCGGCTGACGACGCCGCTGCCGCGACCGATGGCTTCGCCGGACTGAACCTCAACCCTTCGCTCCTGCAAGCCGTACAAGCGCTCGGTTATACCGAACCGACGGCCGTGCAAGCCGAAACCATTCCCGCCGCGCTCGCTGGTGGTGACTGGATGGTCTCCGCGCAAACGGGTTCCGGCAAGACCGCGGCCTTCTTGTTGCCCGCGCTGCACGCGCTGCTCGCAACGCCTGCGATGCCCAAAGGCGAACAAATCGCCCGCAGCCGCCGTGCCGGCGCGAGCCCACGCGTTTTGGTGCTCTGCCCAACGCGCGAACTCGCACAACAAGTCAGCGCCGAGGCCATCAGCCTCGTTCGCTTCTGCCGAGGCATCCGCATCGCTAACGTCGTTGGCGGAACACCTTTTGGCAAACAGCTCATGGAGCTACGTGGCGCGAACCTCGTCGTTGCTACGCCAGGCCGTTTGCTCGACCTAAATCGCAATGGCCAGATCGATCTCGATTGCGTGCAAACGCTCGTCGTTGACGAAGCAGACCGCATGCTTGATCTTGGCTTCTCCGAAGATCTCGAAGCAATTCACGCTGCCACCGCGCGCCGCGAA
>JAKPSO010000973.1 GCA_029571495.1 Pseudomonadota bacterium | reverse complement strand
AGTCGCGAATTCAAAGTTCGTGGTTATGGTTCGCAATTAGGTGTTTCCAGTGCCTCAAACGCAACGCGAGCGCGCGACAATCGACGTTCAAGTGAACGCTGAAGGCCCGTGACACGGTGTACCGAGGCAGGATCGTAGAGTTTTCCAAACAGTTCTATTCAACATTTCGGAGTACGACATGAAACAAGGTTTTCGATTGCTTGCGGTTGCTGCCGCGCTGATGGCCGGAACAGTGATGGCGCAGACTAAGTGGGATCTGCCTACCGCCTACGCTGCGTCAAACTATCACACGGAGAACATTCAGCAGTTCGCCAACGATGTCGAAAAAGCAACGGGTGGCAAGCTCAAGATCACGGTGCACGCAAACGCCGCCCTTTTCAAGGCCCCGGAAATAAAGCGCGCGGTACAGGGTGGTCAGGCGCAGGTGGGCGAGGTGCTGCTGGTTAACTTCGAGAACGAATGGCCAATCTTCGGCGTCGATGGTCTGCCATTCTTGGCAGACAGCTGGGAAGCGGCAGCAAAGCTCTACACCGCGCAAAAACCGTTTCTCGAAAAGAAGCTAGGCGAGCAGGGCATCATGGTCCTCTACACCGTTCCATGGCCGCCGCAAGGGATCTACGCGAAGAAGCCGATCAATTCGGCAGCCGACCTTAAGGGTGTGAAGTGGCGCGCCTACAGCCCGTCCACGGCCAAGATCGCTGAACTGGTGGGTGCGCAGCCAGTCACCGTGCAAGCCGCAGAGTTGTCGCAGGCGATGGCGACGGGCGTTGTCGAAAGCTATATGTCGTCGGGTTCTACTGGCTATGACACGAAGACCTTTGAGCACCTGAAGTATTGGTTTGATACGCAAGCGTGGCTTCCGAAGAACGCAGTACTGGTCAACAAGAAGGCCTTCGACGCGCTTGACAAGGCCACGCAAGACGCCGTGCTCAAGGCCGGTAAGGACGCGGAAGCACGTGGTTGGGCCCTGGCGAAATCGAAGAACACCGAGTACATCGATCTCTTGAAGAAGAACGGTATGACGATCGCTGCACCGTCAGCGCAGCTCAAAGCGGATATGAAAAAGGTCGGCGACACTATGCTCGCTGATTGGCTGAAGAAGGCTGGTGCAGACGGGCAAGCACTCGTCGACGCGTATCGCAAATAGGGTCGATCGCGGCTTGACTCGGCGCCCATCGCAACGGTGGGCGGCTCTCGGTTAGCGGCGCAGCAACGTCGCTAGCCATCTACACATCTTCGCAGCGGGGGACGCAGTGCGACTATTTCTGAATCGACTCTACGATGGCGCAGCTGCGCTCGCGGCATTCTTTATGGTGCTGTTGCTGATAGCCGTGTTGCTTTCGGTGACCAGTCGCGTGTTGGGATTCAACGTCCCCGGGATTGACATGTACGCTGGATACATGATGGCGGCGGCAGGTTTCCTAGCACTTGCGCACACCCTAAAGAAGGGGGAACACATCCGAGTCACGCTCGTGCTTCAGACCCTTTCGCCGCGCGTGCGGCATTGGATGGAAGTTACGGCGCTTGTGGTTGCCGCTGTGCTCGCCGCGTTGCTTGCGTGGTACTCCGTACGACTCTGCTATCAGTCGTTCCAGTTCAACGATATTTCCACCGGCAACGACGCCACGCCGCTCTGGATTCCGCAGCTGACGATGGCGATCGGAACCGTTATTTTGCTAATCGCGTTCATTGACGAGCTGGTTCTCGAATGGACTGGACAACGCGTACAAAACACGAGCGCCGAAGCGCTGCATAACGAATAGAGGCGGGCGTATGGATCTGTTGATTACCGGGCTCCTCATTGCGGTCTTGTTCGCCATTCTTGCGGGTGGTGTTTGGATCGGTCTTGCGCTCGCCGGCGTCGCGTGGGTCGGCATGGAATTATTCTCGGCGCGGCCAGCGGGCGATGCGATGGCGGTGACCATTTGGGGCTCATCATCAAGCTGGACGCTAACCGCGCTGCCGCTCTTTGTGTGGATGGGGGAGATTCTCTTTCGCACGCGACTTTCGCAAGACATGTTCAAGGGCCTTGCGCCGTGGGTCGAGCGTCTGCCGGGCCGCTTGCTACATACAAACGTAATCGGCTGCGCCATCTTCGCCGCCGTGTCGGGGTCGTCGGCTGCAACGTGCGCGACGATTGGCAAGATGACGCTCCCCGAGCTCAAGAAGCGGGGTTACCCGGATGACCAGGTGATTGGCACCTTAGCGGGTGCGGGCACTTTGGGCCTACTGATTCCACCATCGATCATTATGATCGTCTACGGCGTGGCGTCGAACGCGTCGATTGCACAACTCTTCATCGCGGGCGTGATTCCCGGCATCATGTTGGCGGGTCTGTTTTCGGGTTACATCGCGATCTGGGCGCTGATGCATCCTGGCCAGATTCCAGCAGCTGCTGAACGCTACACGTTCATGCAAAAAATTGCCGAATCGCGGCACTTGATCCCCGTCGTGTTGCTCATCGCAGCGGTGCTCGGCTCAATTTATTCGGGTGTCGCAACTGCAACCGAGGCTGCTGCCGTGGGTGTACTCGGTTCGCTGATTCTTTCGCTGGTACAAGGCTCCATGAACTGGCAGACGTTCAAAGACAGCCTGATGGGTGCGACTCGACTGTATTGCATGATCGCGTTGATTCTCACGGGCGCCGCGTTTCTCACGTTATCGATGGGCTACTTAGGTTTACCGCGCCATCTGGCGGAATTCATCGGCGGATTAGGGCTGAGTAACTTCCAGTTAATTGTTGTGCTGATGGTGTTCTACGTCATTCTCGGCTGCTTCCTTGACGGAATCTCGATGGTAGTGCTGACGATGGGCGTCATTCTTCCGACCGTCGAGAAAGCAGGCATCGACCTCATTTGGTTTGGCATCTTCATCACCCTCGTGGTTGAAATGGCGCAAATCACACCGCCGGTGGGTTTCAACTTATTCGTGTTGCAGGGCATGACGGGCCGTGAACTGACCTATATCGCCAGGGTAACGCTGCCGATGTTTTTCTTGATGGTTGCGGCGGTGTTGCTCATTTACTTTGTTCCGTCCATCGTGACTTGGCTACCGCAGCATATGAAACTATGAACGCAGGCAATCATGACAACGAAGCCGGTTGGCAGTTTTGGGTAGATCGAGGCGGCACGTTTACTGACATCGTCGCGAAGAAGCCTGACGGCACGCTCGTCACGCACAAATTACTGTCGGAAAATCCGGAGCGCTACCAAGACGCAGCGGTGCAGGGCGTACGCGATTTGCTCGGCCTTGCACCGGGCGAGCCGATTCCCGCCGAGCGAATCGACGCCGTAAAGATGGGCACGACGGTCGCGACCAATGCGCTACTTGAGCGCAAGGGCGAGCGCACACTCTTAGTGGTGACGCGAGGTTTTCGCGATCAATTGCGTATCGCATATCAGGCGCGGCCAAAGCTCTTTGTGCGCAAGATCGAGCTGCCGGAATTGCTCTACGAATCTGTTGTTGAAGTCGACGAGCGCATCGGCGCACACGGCGATGTCGTGAAGCCGCTTGACTCGGTGAATGCGCGGGCGAGCTTGCAAGCGGCGTTTGACACAGGTTTTCGCTCAGTCGCGATTTGCCTGATGCACGGGTATCGTTATGCGCAACATGAAGTCGCGCTCAAACAGATCGCGACGGAAGTTGGCTTCACGCAGATCAGCGTGTCGCACGAAGTCTCTCCGCTCATGAAATTTGTGTCGCGCGGCGACACCACAGTGGTCGACGCGTATCTGTCGCCAATTCTGCGACGCTATGTTGAGCAGGTGCAGGCTTCGCTTGGCGACGTGCGCTTGCAGTTCATGCAAAGCTCCGGTGGTCTCACTGACGCGCATAAGTTTCAAGGTAAGGACGCGATTTTGTCCGGCCCTGCAGGTGGCATCGTCGGTGCTGCGGCGGTGACAAAACTCGCTGGCTTCGACAAGATGATTGGCTTCGACATGGGCGGCACGTCCACCGACGTCACGCACTATGCAGGAGAGTACGAGCGTGCGTTCGAGACCGAAGTTGCAGGCGTCCGCCTTCGTGCGCCGATCATGCAAATTCACACGGTTGCCGCTGGCGGCGGGTCGATTTGCAGCTTTGACGGCAGCAAATTTCGCGTCGGCCCCGAAAGCGCAGGCGCGAACCCCGGTCCTGCGGCATACCGCCGTGGCGGGCCGCTCACGGTCACCGACTGCAACGTCATGGTCGGCAAGTTGCGGCCAGAATTGTTTCCTGCTGTGTTCGGTCCGAATGGCGACCAACCACTCGACACCTGCGCGGTATTCGACAAGTTTGAAGCCCTCGCGCTCCAGGTTGGACGCGCCACAGGGCAAAAGAAATCGCCCGAAGAGATTGCTGCGGGATTTCTACGCATTGCCGTTGAGAACATGGCCAACGCGATCAAACACATCAGTGTGCAGCGTGGCTACGATGTGACCGAATACACGCTCACCTGCTTTGGCGGCGCGGGTGGCCAGCATGCGTGCATGGTGGCCGATGCGCTGGGTATGCAGCGCGTCTACATCCATCCGTTCGCGGGCGTGCTTTCGGCATATGGCATGGGCTTGGCCGACGTGCGCACGCTCAAGCAAGCTGCAGTCGAGAAGGCGCTTAGCGACGAACTTCTGCGTGAGCTCGCGCCTGACTTTGATCGCCTCACGCGCGAGTCGCGCGGCGACGTCGAAGCGCAGGGATTGAACGCAACGCAGGTGCGTGTCGTAAAGACGCTCGCACTGAAATACAACGGCACCGATACCACCATTGAATTGCCGGTTGCCGCGACGACCACAGCGCTATCGCTCGTAACCTCGTTCGAGACAACGTACCGCCAGCGGTACGGGTTCCTGATGCCGGGGCGGGGGCTCGTGGTTGAAGCGATTGCCGCCGAAGCCATTGGCGAGACGCAGTCCGCGCAAGAATCCGAACCGCTTTTGCCAGCACGCCTTGAGGGCCTCAAGGCGCGCGCCGAAGTCCGCGTGTTTATGGACGACGCGACGCGCGCCACGAAGATTTTCTATCGCGAAGATCTTCGGCTCGGCGACGTGATCGCAGGGCCCGCGGTGATCAAAGAACCTATCGCGACGACGGTAGTTGAGCCCGAATGGCGTGCTGTCGTGACCTCGCACAACCACCTCGTTTTGGAGCGGACGAAGAAAGCAGAACGTGCCCATGCGATTGGCACTACTGCTGACCCGGTGCTCCTTGAGGTGTTCAACAATCTGTTCATGGCGATTGCCGAGCAGATGGGGGTGACGCTCGCGAACACGAGCTACTCGGTGAACATCAAAGAGCGCCTTGATTTCTCGTGCGCGATATTTGACCCCGAAGGCAACCTCGTCGCCAACGCACCGCACATGCCGGTGCATTTGGGCTCAATGGGCGAAAGCGTTCGCGTGATTCTCGAAAAGCGTGCGGGCGCGATGAAGCCAGGCGACGCGTTTGTGCTCAATGCGCCCTATGCTGGCGGTACGCACATTCCCGACGTCACCGTCGTCACACCGGTGTTTCTCACCGGCGAAAGCACGCCGCTTTTCTACACGGCTGCGCGTGGGCACCACGCCGATATCGGCGGTATCACGCCGGGATCGATGCCACCGTTCTCGAGACACATCAGCGAAGAAGGCGTGCTGCTCGACAACGTGCAACTTGTGCGCGAAGGCGTTTTCCTCGAAGACGAACTGACGCACATCCTCACGCATGACGCGCATCCTGTGCGCAACGTAACGCAAAACATCGCCGACTTGCGCGCGCAGGTAGCGAGCTGCAACAAGGGCGCGACGGAACTTGCGAAGATGGTCGAACACTTCGGCCGCGAGGTTGTCGTCGCGTACATGAAACACGTGCAGGACAACGCGGAAGAGAGCGTGCGCCGCGTGATTCACAAACTCACTGATGGCGAATTCGGCGTCGATCTCGACGATGGTAGTCACATTCACGTGAGGGTCTCGATTGACCGTGCCGCGCGCACCGCGAAGGTTGACTTCACAGGCACTTCTGCACAACGGCCAAGCAATTTCAACGCACCGCGCAGCGTGAGTCGCGCGGTGGTGGTCTACGTGTTTCGCACGCTCGTGGACGACGATATTCCGATGAATGCTGGCTGCCTCAAACCTATCGACATCGTGATTCCCGATGGCAGCATGCTGTCGCCGGTGTATCCCGCGGCGGTAGTGGCAGGCAACGTGGAAGTCTCGCAAGCGGCTACCAACTGTCTGTACGGTGCGCTTGGAGTGCTGGCGGGTGCCTACGGTACGATGACCAACTTCACGTTTGGTAACGACGTGTATCAGTATTACGAAACCATTTCCGGCGGCTCCGGCGCTGGCCCAACGTTTGACGGCACTAGCGTCGTGCAATGTCATATGACGAACTCGCGCCTGACCGATCCCGAAATTCTGGAGTTCCGCTATCCCGTGCGCGTTGATTCACACACGATCAACGCGGGCACTGGCGGCAAAGGCGTGCATCACGGCGGCGACGGTGCGGACCGCCGTATTCGCTTCCTCGAACCGATGACAGCGGCGATTCTCGCGAATAATCGCGTCAATCGCCCGCACGGCCTAGAAGGTGGCGAGCCCGGGGCTGCAGCAAAGAACTGGGTCGAGCGCGTCGATGGTGCGCGCGAAGATTACGGTCACATTTGCGAGGCGGCGATGAACGCGGGTGATGTGTTTGTGATCCAAACACCAGGCGGCGGTGGTTTCGGTCGTGCCTGACGGACGACGCACACGACGAAAATGAAGACCGTCTACAACGCAACACATGCGTTGCACCGCGCCGTGCACGAGTTCTTCCGTGGTGAAAAGGTGCCCGCGTTCGAAAAGCCTGAGCGCGCTGATTGGGTGTTGGCTGCGATCGAGCGCGAGCGCATGGGCGATGTGATCGCTCCCAGCTCACATGACGACGGCGTGATCTTGAAAGTGCATAGCGAACGTTACGTGCGCTTTCTACGGGGTGCACACGCGGAGTACACAGCGCTTGGCGGCATAGGCGACGCGTTTCCTTCGGTGTGGCCGATTCGCGGAATGCGCGCGGATGTGGAGCCGACCAGTTTCGCGGCGCGCATGGGGCTCTATTCGTTTGATGCGGGTTCGCCGCTGACATCGGGCACATGGCTCGCGGCGCGCGCCGGTGCCGACTGCGCGCTCACGGGTGCGGCACTTTTAAGCGCTGGTGAGGCTCGTGCCTTTGTGTTGACGAGACCGCCGGGGCATCACGCGGGCCGCGACTTTTTCGGCGGCTACTGTTTCCTCAATAACGCGGCGATCGCCGCGCAGGCGTTGCGTGACGCGGGTTGCGCTCGCGTTGCGATTCTTGACGTTGACTATCACCACGGCAACGGCACACAAGATATATTTTACGAACGCGGCGACGTGTTTTTCGCGAGTGTGCACGGCGATCCGCGGACCGAATATCCGTTCTACTTGGGCCACGCGGATGAGCGCGGGGTGGGTGCTGGCGAAGGCCGCAATCTGAACCTGCCATTGCCGGCTGGAGCTGATTCTGCGACGTGGTTCGCGGCGCTGGACACTGCCGTGAAAGCGATCACTGCCTTCGGACCGGACGCGATCATCGTTTCCCTTGGCGTGGACACGTTTGAGGGCGATCCGATTTCGCACTTCACCTTGAAAACGACCGACTATCCTGCCGTGGGGCACGCAATCTCAGCGCTCAAGCGTCCTACGCTTTTCGTCATGGAAGGTGGCTATGCGGTCGCCGAAATTGGCGACAACGTCGTTGGCGTATTGCGCGGGTTTCGCGACGCTTAGTTGCGTTTCGGCATGGGCTTCGGGGTGCCGAGCGTGCCTTTTGAGACGATCATAAGCCCGAGCTGAATCAAGAAATCCAGCAGCGAGAAATTGCTGTCGTCCGGCTTCGTCGCGCTCACCATCTCACACTGCGCTCCCGACGCGAAGAGGATCGCATTGTCGGCACCTTCCTCGCGCGTCGTGACGATCGCTTCTTCGTCGCGCGAATACTCGTGGCAGTACTTGGTGGTTATGACCACCTCGCTCTTGCTGACGGCGTACCGGTCTTGTGCGATTCGCGTCACGCGAATGGTGGCCTGCTGCGCAGCGAGCGGCAGCGACGGCAGGGTCAATGCCGCGATCAAGAGCGCAGCGACTGAGCGGTGAAAACGACGGGAAGAAGCCATAGCACGAACGCTATCACGGTCGCGCATTCGACAAAACAACGATTGGGTGAATAGTCGCTACAACTTTGCTCATCAAACCGCTAGCAGCCGGTACTTTAATATAGAAAATGTAAAAAGTCGACTTTAGGAAAAAATCAGCTACAACGATCACCTGTTGGTCGATATAACCGAAAAGCTATACGGCTTACGCCTACGCAATTACACCGCCGCCCAGACAGACATTTCCGCGATACAGCACCGCGTATTGTCCCGGCGTCGGAGCCCATTGCCCCTCGGCGAAATGGAGCGTCGGCGTCGCGTGCCCGCCCTCGGCTGGCGCGTAACTGCAATCAGCGTCAGGCTGGCGATAACGCGTCTTGCCGCCGTAGCCGTTGCCCGATGCCGGCTCGTGCCCCGCGATCCAGTGAGTGTTGACGAGAGGTACGTCCTTACGGCGCAGCGCCGGATTCTCACGCCCTTGGACGACGATCAATTCGTTCTTCGCCATATCCTTACCCGCGACGTACCAAGGTTCGCCAGAGCCCTCGCGCGAGCCGCCAATGTGCAGGCCACCGCGCTGTCCAAGCGTGTAGTACGCGAGGCCTTGATGCTGCCCCACGTGCTCGCCTTCCGGCGTGATCATGGCGCCCGGCGTTTTCGGCAGATAGCGTTCTAAAAACTCGCGGAAGGGACGCTCGCCGATAAAGCAGATGCCGGTAGAGTCCTTCTTGGCGAAATTCGGAATGCCTTCACGCTTGGCGATTTCACGCACGTCTCGTTTGGGAATTTCCGAGAGCGGAAACACCGCCTTCGAGAGTTGAGCTTGTGTCAGGCGATGCAAAAAATACGACTGATCTTTCGTGTCGTCGTCGCCTTTCAAAAGCTCGAAGCGGCCATCGACTTCACGCACGCCCGCATAGTGGCCGGTCGCGATTTTGTCGGCACCGAGACGCATCGCGTGATCAAGAAACGCAGCGAATTTGATTTCCGTGTTGCACAACACGTCGGGGTTGGGCGTGCGACCGGCTTGGTATTCCGCGAGGAAGTACGAAAACACGCGGTCCTTGTATTCACTGGCGAAGTTCACGACCTCGATGTCGATCCCGATATGGTCCGCGACGCTGACGGCGTCGACCAGATCCTCGCGCGACGAACAGTATTCGCTGTTGTCGTCGTCTTCCCAGTTCTTCATGAAAATGCCGAGCACGTCGTGGCCTTGCTGCTTCAGCAACCACGCAGAGACGGCGGAATCCACGCCGCCGGAAAGACCGACGATGATTTTCATGGGAGCACTTCTAGAAATCCGTTGTTCGGGCGAATTGCTTCGTTGTGAGGTGCTCGCAATCCTCATGTACCAGAGCGTACACTGCGGTTGCTGCGCGCCTCACGCCTCGCACTTCATCCCGAAAAACGAATTTCTAGAAGTGCCCGTAGGCCAAATTATGCGACAGGGTACGAGGGGCAACAAAAAAGGCACCCGAAGGTGCCTTTCTGATCCGAAGCGCTTGAAAGCGCCGTCGAATTAAGCAGCTTTCTTAGCGGCTTTTTTTGCTTTTTTTGCTTTTTTTGCTTTTTTTGCAGCTTTAGCAGGAGCAGCTTTCTTTTCTGCAGCAGCAGGAGCAGCGGCAGGCTTAGCTTCAGCAGCTTTAGCTGGGGCAGCAGCAGGAGCAGCGGCAGCAGGAGCGGCCGGAGCTTGTGCGAAAGAAACAGCGGCGAAAGCCGAAGCGATAAGGGCGGTCAACAGTTTGCTCATTTTCATATCCTCTAAAGAGTTGGTTTTTTTGCGAAGCTCGGTATTTCACAAGCCTGAGCTGATAACGAACGCTCTTTTTGGTCGGTTGACACAAAACTAGCAAAAAAACACAAACCGGAGCTCCCCTGCTTGCGCTTCTCTTCCTAACAGAAATTCTTCCTCTAGCTCAACCCAAGATTATAGCGCAAGATTAGGGAAAACGCGCATTGCAGTTGGAAAAGTCGCGCTTTAGTGCTTAGCGTCGTAGTCCGTTTCTGCCAGAAATGCGCGCACCAACGGCACGGTAATCGCACGCTTCATCGCGAGCGATAGACGATCTAACCCGACCAGGGTTTGGCATAACGATGAAATGTCACGCCTGCTATGACTTAACAGGTATGCGAGCACTTCCTCGCTCAAGCGCCATCCACGACGCTTCGCGTACTCCGAAAGCGCGAGCGGCAGGTCATCCTGTGGAATCGGTACGATCTCAAAGATCAACCCGCTGCCGAGGCGTGTACGAATGTCGTCGCGTAGGGTCCAGCTCGCAGGGGGCGTTTGACCCGACGCCACCGTCATCCCGCCCGCCTGCGCCACGTGGTTGAACGCCGTAAAGAGCCAGGCTTGCTGGCTGGCATTGAGTCGATCAGCGTCGTCGACGCAAAGTAGTCGCTCATCGACAAACGGGTCTTCGGGAAACGCCGTGTCGGCGCGCAGAGCAAGCGCGTTGGGCCCGTGACGTGCGGCTAATGCCGAAAGGAGGTGCGACTTGCCGCAACCATGGCCACTCCACGTACAAATCGCCGCTGGATCGGACGCACCGCGCGGCAAAGCAACCGAGCGCAGCCGTGCGATTAGCTCCTGATTAGTTCCAACGACAAAGTTGTCGAAATCCGGCGTTTCGGCAACGAAAAAATCCAACGGAAGCTGAGGCGCAGAGGTTTGCATCGAGTGAACACGCGCTAGGCCGCAGGCGGCTGTGGAGCGACAGTTGCCTGTTCGTCTGCGAGCAAATCGCGACGCATGAAACGAAACGCCACCAACAGCGCCGCGCTTGCCGGCAACGCTAACAGCACGCCCACAAAACCAAACAATTGCCCGAACGCCATCAAAGCAAAAATGACCGCGAGCGGATGCAACCCGATGCGCTCCCCGACGAATTTTGGCGTCAATACGAAGCCTTCGAGGATCTGCCCCGCACCGAAAACCGCGGCGACGGCGATGATCGGTCCGGGTGTCGAAAACTGCGTCAGCGCAGCGAGCATCCCGAGCACGAGCCCCATGCCGAACCCAATGTACGGCACGAACACCAATAGCCCCGTCACCAACCCGACTGGCAGCCAAAACTCCAAGCCAACGATCTTCAGCGCAATTGCGTAGTAAGCCGCGAGCGCCAGCATCACCAGACCTTGACCGCGCAAAAACTCCGACAGCACAGCGTCAATTTCGCTGGCCAACTTACGCACCGCCGGGCGCGCAGCGCGTGGCACAAGCTGGTCGAGGTTGGCGATCAACGTCGGCCAATCACGAAGCAGATAAAACATCACGACCGGGGCCAGCATCAGGTTCACCAGCAGGCCAAGCACCACTTGTCCGCCCAGCTTCATCGATCCCGCCAATTGCGCCGAAATGTTGCCAAGCGCCCCCGCGTTGTCTTGCGCGAGCGACTTCAACTGCGTCAAATCGAAACTGAAATCGGTGCCCAACCGTTGATTCACCCAGGGCAACCACACGGTTTGTGCTTTGGTCAAAAGCTCGGGTGTTTTCGCCGCGATCTGCGTAATTTCATTGGTCACCAAGGGGGCGATAACCAGCACAAAACCCAACAACAACCCGAAAATCGCCACGATGACGAGCACTGCGCCGAGCGCGCGCGGCAACCGACGCGCAGCAAGCGCCGCGACAATCGGTGTTCCGACGTAAGACAAAATCGCGCCGAACATAAAGGGCGTCAGCACTGGCGCAAGAGCGCCCACCAACCAGCCCGCTGCGACGAGAAGCGCGATGATCAACATCGCGCGAAGCGTCGGCGTGAGCGTCTGCCACCAACGCGCGTTCGTCGTCGCCGTCGGCAGTGGAATGGGCGATCCCAAGGGCTCCACGGGCGCAACTGGCGCTGGCGGGATAAAATTTTCTTTTGACTCGTTCGAGTCCGCCATGGTTTTGGCGTCGGCGTTCACGTTCATGGTGGGCGGCATTACATCACGATCAGGCCCATTTATCCCCACCGCGCCCCTATGACCGCTTCTCACGCAACGCCTGCCCATCCCGACGCGCTTACCTACGAGCAGGCCGGAGTCAACTACGATCAGGTCGACCCCATCAAGCTTCTCGCCCAACAAAGCGCCAAGGCAACGGCGGCCTCGTTGGTGCGGCACGGTTTGTCGGAGATCGTCGCCTCGCGTGGCGAATCGGCCTACGTGCTCGATGCGGGGCCGTTCTACCTGGCCTCGATCGTTGAGTGTCTTGGCACCAAAATTTTGGTTGCCGACGCGGTGTACCGCGAAACCGGCAAGAGCTATTACGCGGCCATCGCGCAAGACACTATTGCGATGGCGGTCAATGACTTGATTACGGTAGGCGCCACGCCGCTCATCGTGCAAGCGTATTGGGCTGCGGGCGGCAGCGATTGGTTTGCCGACAAGAAGCGCGCTTCGGACTTGATCGCGGGCTGGAAGGCCGCGTGCGACACCTGTGGCGTGTCTTGGGGCGGCGGCGAGACACCGGCACTCGCGGGCGTTGTTGAAGGCGGCACGATTGACCTGGGCGCGTCGTGTGTCGGGCTCGTGCAGCCTAAATCTCGCCTCTCGTTGGGTGACAATTTGGCCGCGGGCGACGCGATCGTGCTTCTCGCCTCTAGCGGCATCCACGCCAACGGCGTGTCGCTGGCCCGCAAACTTGCAGAGCGCTTGCCCAACG
This sequence comes from Pseudomonadota bacterium, assembly GCA_029571495.1. Taxonomy (GTDB): domain Bacteria; phylum Pseudomonadota; class Gammaproteobacteria; order Burkholderiales; family Casimicrobiaceae; genus Casimicrobium. Next base: position 1,576 of record JAKPSO010000973.1, on the reverse strand, counting down.
GTTATCAATCGGACGTTGGCGACGGTCAACCGTTCGGCGAAGCGCTGCTCGCGCCGACGATTCTTTATGCACCGGTCACCGAAGCGCTGGCCAAGGCTGGCGTAACCATTAACTACTGCGTCAATGTCACCGGCCACGGTTGGCGCAAATTGCTGCGTCACACGCGTGACCTCACGTACCGCATCCACACCGTGCCGCCTGTGCCTGCCGTGCTGTCGTACATGCAGCGCGAAGCCAAACTCGATAACGCCGAAGCCTACGGCACGCTCAACATGGGTGCGGGCTTTGCGTTCTTTGTGAAGTCCGAGCAAGCTGAACAAACGGTTGCGATTGCCAAAGCATGTGGCATCGAAGCGTGGGTTGCGGGACGCGTGGAAGCCGGCTCGAAGCAAGTGATCATTGAGCCGATTGGTGTGACCTACGGCACCGATGATTTGAAGCTGCGATGAACACGAATGTAAAGTCGCGGCCGCGCATCGCTGTGCTCATCTCCGGGCGCGGCTCGAATTTGTCGGCACTGTTGGGCAATGACTGCGGCGGCGATATCGTGGTCGTCGGCAGCAACAAAGCCGAAGCCAAGGGGCTCGGCATCGCGCGCGACGCTGGCGTGGCGACATTCGCGATCAGCCACAAAGACTTCGCATCGCGCGAAGCATTCGATGCCGCGTTGGTCGATGAGATCGCGAAGCATCGCGTGGGTCTCGTGGTGCTCGCGGGCTTCATGCGCATCCTGACACCGGTGTTTACCAACGCGTTTGCAGGGCGACTCATCAACATCCACCCATCGTTGCTGCCGAGCTTTCCCGGTGTCGGCACGCATGAACGCGCGTTGGCCGAGGGCGTCAAGCTGCACGGATGCACCGTGCATTTCGTCACGCCGGAGCTTGATCGCGGCCCGATCATCATGCAGGCGGCGGTGCAAGTTGACGATGACGACACCCCGGAAACGCTTGCTGCGAAAGTGCTCGTGCAGGAGCATCAGGTGCTTCCGTTTGCGGTGCGCCTGTTCTGCGAAGATCGGTTGCGCGTCGAGGGCTTACGCGTGCGCACACTTCCTCGCGTCATCGCATCGGCATCCGAGCGCGTTTAGCGTCGGCTATGCCCGACACAACTGCCTCACTCCATCCAAACCCTACCGACACATTGTCGGCAGCTGGGTTTGATTTGGCAAAAGGTCTGGTTCGCCGACGTGGACTGTTCGCAACGCCGCAGCGCAAGCTGGTTGCGGCGCTTGTTGCTTCGCTGATAGCGCATTTGGCGGTGAGCGCGTTCGTGACGGTGGAGCCGAATCAGGAGAAGTTTGACCCTATCGTGGCCAAGCTCATGGCGCTGCCGCCGCCCCCTGTTGCTATCCCGGTCAACTCATCGCCAAAACCGAAGGCGAAGCCCAAAGCACGCAAACCCAATCCTACCGTCGCGCCCGAGTCGCCGGTTGTCGTTGCTGCGTCAGAGGTGCCAGCTGAGCCAGCGCCGACTGCGACTGAGGCTGCCCCTGAGCCCCTGCCCGCACCGCCAGCGCCTGAGCCCGCGCCAGTCGCACAAGCCACGCCCGAGCCTGACCGCCCGCACCCGCGCC
>JAKPSO010000606.1 GCA_029571495.1 Pseudomonadota bacterium | reverse complement strand
GTTCACACCATCGCAGCCAACACAAGTCATCACCTTCAATCAACCGCCATCGCCCGTTACCTACAGCGTTGGTCTCACCTTTCCCGTCACTGCCACAACGACGTCGACTTCTCCGGTCATCTTGACCGCGGCGACACCTTTGGTCTGCACGGTCAACGCCGGCGTCGTAACCGCGCTCAAGCCCGGCGTGTGCATCGTCAACGCCAACGCAGCGGCGGACGGCACCTATGCTGCCGCAGCGCAGGTTTCGCGAAATATTGTGATTCGCGCCGTCTGCTCACTCGACATCGACCAAGACGGGCTTATCTTGCCGCACACGGACGGGCTATTGATTCTTCGGCGCATGCTGGGTCTTTCGAATTCTGCCATGAAGAGCAACGCGTTCAACCCTGCGGGCCTGCGTCTCGATCCAAACGACATGGTCAACGCCATCGATCCGATGCTCGACGGTCAAACGCTCGACATCGATGGCAACGGCACAGTAGGCGCGAGCACCGACGGCGTGCTGTTGCTCCGCGCGCTGTTTGGATTTGGCGGCATCTCCGTGACGTCCGATGCGCTCGGCGGAGCACCGCGAACGCGTGGCGATTGGTCAAGCATCCGCAACTATCTCGTCACCGAGTGCGGCCTCGTCAATCTCGCACCGTAAATCCCTCTAGCAAAGATCAAACGTCATTTGAGTAAAGGAACGCTATGTTGATCCGATTGTTGTCTCGCCTCGCTGCCGCAGTTGCTGCCATCGCAAGCATCTGCGCCTTTGCGCAGACCATTACCGTCGTTGAGTATCGGAACAAAACGCTCGACGCATACTTCATCACGGGCCGCGCGAGCGAGCAAGCGGTGCTTGATGGCATCGCGGACTTCGAGCGCACAGGCATGACGTTTGTTGCGACACCCACTAGCGCTGCGAATGCGTCGCAGGTGAAAATTTGTCGCTTCTATGTGAGCCTCACGCAGCCCTACACCAGCTCGCACTTCTACGGTCGCGAAGTAGTGGACTGCGAGCCGATCCAAGCGATGAACCCGGCTGGCTTCACGTACGAAGGCTATGACTTCGCGGTCTCCAAACCAACCGCCAACTGCGCATATCCGATCTATCGAGGCTTCCGCGCCGCAGCCAACGGCAAGACACCCAATCACCGCTACAGCGTGGGCGCAGCAAATTACAACAGCGCAGCAGCGGCGGGATACGTGGGCGAAGACGTGCAATTCTGCGCAGTGTCCGCCACACCCGTATCGACGGTCGTCACGCCACCGGTCAGTGGCGCGAACGATTGCAGCACCTACATTTACTCGCAGGCGCGCATCACCTACCAAACGACGAATTCCATCGGCCCCGGTAGCACCTTCACACGCGCCTACAACGCGTCGCCAACAACCTTTAATGGCCAATCCGCAATCCAGATCGTCGACACCACGGGCACTGACACGTCGGCGACGATGCTCAAAGACAACGGCAACACGTGGACCGAGCTCGGTACGCGTTCGGTATCTTCGTCTGGCGTTACAGAAACGTACTTTGTGCCGCCCATCGTCTATCCGAAAACAATGACGGTCGGTCAACGCATCGATTTCTCGCGCTCGATCCAATTTAACCCCGCCGCCTCGATCGGCAATGGCACGCAAAGCGGCAACATCATTTTTGTAAGCCGGGAGTCGGTGACCGTTCCTTCCGGAACCTACAACGCGTGCAAATTCACAACGTCTACAACCACGCAGTACCCCACCGTCGGTTCCACATCGTCAACCAACAGCATCGCGTGGGTGGCCCCGGGCATCGGCATGGTGCGCTCGGAAGTCAGCGACAGCAGCACCGTCTTGGGGTTCACTGTCACGTCGTCGTCGACTATCGTTGCTACGGCGGTGCAGTAGGCAGCCATTCGACACGTCGTAGCCTCGATGTAGCGCAGCGGAATCAAGGTATCTCAGGTTGATAGGACCACAGCCTGCCAGCAACGCTTTTACTCGTTGGCGTCCACTGCCGTATCAACCGCCCAGTCCATTGGAAGCATTCCAAGTTTCACATAGCGATTAAACGACGAATGCGGCCAATCGGCAACTCGGGCCACATGGCCGTTTTTCACCGGGTTGTAGTGAATGTACGAAACGTGATTTTCGAAATCACGTTCATCGCGGATTGTGTGTTCCCAAAAGCGGCGTTGCCATAAGTCGTAGGCGCCACGGCCGTCTTCGCGCAGTGGTACTCCCGCCTTGCGACACGCCAATGTGAAATGTGTTTTGATTGCGCGCCATCGCCCCGAAAAATCGGCATCGCCCGACGGCAATGTCCAGACGCAATGCAAGTGATCAGGCATGACCACGATCGCCTCGGTAGTAAATGGTCTGGCACGATTCACACGGTCATACGCCGCGCGCAAATCATCAATGCGTTCCACCAAAATGCGGCTCGAACGGTCACGCAAACTGACCGTGAAAAGTAAGTACCGCCCGTTACAAAGTTGCGCCGATAAGCAACCATCAGATCACCGAACCAGCGGGAGACGATGGAGCCGTAGCCTCGATGCAACGAAGCGGAATCGAGGAATAGTAGAAAACACACTAACGTTTCACAGGAACGAGAGCCTCACTCGACGAACCAAACATGTAGCCTCGATGCAGCGCAGCGGAATCG
>JAKPSO010000950.1 GCA_029571495.1 Pseudomonadota bacterium | reverse complement strand
TCCTGCCATGGCCGTACGTCGCGATCAAGCGGCAATATCGGGTGACGAATGGCGTCTGCGGCCGAGTCGGGTTCGCTGATGGGACGATCGAGAAAACTAATCGCGTCGTAACGCTCCAAGTACGTCGTATCTGGAAGCACTAAATCCGCGAAGCGCACCATCTCTGAGTCGAACGCATCGGCCACTACGAGGAACGGAATCTTGTGATTTCCTGCTTCGTCCTTGGATTTCAACATGCCCTGCGTCTCGGCAGTGTTCATTGCACTGTTCCACGCCATGTTCGCCATGAACAAAATCAGCGTGTCGATACGGTACGGATCGCCCTCCACGGCGTTCTTGATCACCGCATGCATCATGCCGTGCGAGGCCAGTGGTGCGTCCCACGAGTACGCTTTGTCGAGCCGCAGTGCGTGCCCGTTCGCATCCAGCGCTAGCTCTTCGGGACGCGTCGGGAAGCCCAACGGCGTCTTCGAGAGCGCGGTATTCGGCGCGTTGATGAGGCTGGCGTCATTCTCAGGCAATTGCGCGGGCGGAATGGGGCGCGGAAACGGCGCTTTCGAGCGGAAGTTACCGGGGCCGTCGAGCGCACCGAGCAACATTTGAATCAAATGCAGTGAACGGCAGGTTTGAAAACCATTGGCATGCGCGCTGATACCGCGCATTGCGTAAAACGCTACGGGGCGACCTACCACCTTGTCGTGCACATTGCCGTACACATCGGTCCACGTGCAGGCGACTTCGATGGTTTCCTTGAATGCGACATGTGCGATTTCGGCGGCGATGCGTCGAATCTGCGCCGCCGGAACGCCACAGCGCGCAGCAACGGCCTCCGGTGCGTATTCGTCTTGGCTGTAGCGATCTAGGATGAGCGACATCACCGTTCGCACGGCTTGAGCCCCTCCCCCTTGAGGGGGGAGGGGTTGGGGAGAGGGTGAAGGTAGATGGGAGGCCGCCGTTTGCTCCGCTGAGTCGCCGTCCCCCGCTCCCCCAACCCCTCTCCCTCCGGGGGAGAGGGGAGTCATACCGCTCCACACCAGCGCCGGTGCCACACCCTTTTCCATGCGCCGAGCCGCGTTCGTGTTTTGGTCCCACACGAGCGGTTTGCCCTCGGCGTCGCGCAGGAACAATCCATCTTGCGATGTTCCCGGCGCATCAATCACGAGCCACGGCGCGTTGGTATAGCGCGCGAGATATTCGTGATCAATCCAGTCGTGTTTGATCAGCTCATGCACGATCGCAAGTGCGAACAAGCCGTCGGTGCCTGGACGAATCGGCACCCATTCATCGGCGATCGCGCTGTAGCCCGTGCGAATGGGGTTGACGCTCACAAACTTCGCGCCGCGCGTTTTCAGTTTGTCGAGCCCGATTTTGATTGGGTTGCTCGAATGATCTTCCGCCACGCCCCAGAGCATGAAGTACTTCGCGCGATCCCAATCGGGCGCGCCGAATTCCCAGAACGAGTAGCCAATCGTGTACAGGCCCGCTGCAGCCATGTTCACCGAGCAGAAGCCGCCGTGCGCGGCCCAGTTCGGCGTGCCATACTGCTGCGCCCATAGCCCCGTCAGCGCTTGCATTTGGTCGCGCCCCGTGAAGAACGCGAGTTTTTTTGGATCAGTTGCGCGGATGTGCGCGAGGCGCTGCGTCAGTAAATCAAGTGCATCGTCCCACGAGATCGGATCGAAGATTCCGTCGCCGCGTTCGGTGCC
>JAKPSO010000949.1 GCA_029571495.1 Pseudomonadota bacterium | reverse complement strand
TGCGCGGTGCGGCGCTTGCCGAAAAGAATAAGGACTACATCGTTGCCGCTCAGGGTCTGGCCTTGTCGCCGTTGCGCATCGTTTTCAAGCACCTACTGCCGAATTGCTTGCCGCCACTGATCGTGGTGGCGTCGGTTCAAGTTGCGCACGCGATCGCGCTCGAGGCGACGCTGTCCTTCCTGGGGCTGGGGCTGCCGATCACCGAGCCTTCGCTGGGCTTACTGATCGCGAATGGTTACCAGTACCTGTTGTCAGGGAAATATTGGGTCAGTTTTTTTCCTGGTGTCGCGTTGCTTCTAACCATTGTGAGCATCAATTTGGTCGCCGATCAATTGCGCGATGTGCTGAATCCGAGGCTTGCAAAATGAGCGCACTCCTCGAAGTCAATGGACTCAAGACAGAGTTCCCCACCAAGCGCGGGCTGGTGCACGCGGTCGACGGCGTCAGCTTCACGGTGGATGAGGGCGAAGTGTTGGGTCTGGTCGGCGAATCGGGATCAGGAAAGTCGGTCACCGGGTATTCCATCATGGGGCTCATTGACGCGCCGGGACGCATTGCTGCGGGATCGGTGAAGTTTCAGGGGCGCGAACTGGTGGGGCTTCCGGGGCGCGACTGGCGGGCGATTCGAGGGCGCGACGTCGCCATGATCTTCCAAGATCCAATGCTTACGCTAAACCCCGTGCTTCGCGTCGATACCCAAATTGTTGAGGCGATTCATGCCCACGCCGACGTCAGCGCCGCACGCGCGCGCGAATGGGCCGCCGAGGCTTTGGCTAGCGTCGGCATTCCTTCGCCAGAGGATCGACTGAAGGCCTATCCGCATCAGTTTTCCGGTGGTATGCGCCAGCGCGTCGCCATCGCGATTGCGCTCTTGCATAAGCCACGATTGTTGATCGCTGACGAACCGACCACCGCGCTGGACGTGACGATTCAAGGGCAAATCCTGTCTCAAGTACAAACCTTAGCGCGCGAAATGAAGATGGCCGTGATCTGGATCACGCATGATCTTTCAGTCGTGAGCGGGCTCGCGGATCGTATCGCGGTCATGTATGCGGGCCGTGTCGTTGAGTCCGGGGCGACGAGTGAGGTTTTGACGCATCCCGCGCACCCGTACACGCTCGGCCTCTTGCACTCGCTTCCGTCGCAGAATCGCCCCGGAGAGCGTTTGTTGCAGATCCCCGGTGCTCCGCCGCAAACGGTGGGGGCACGCGTGGGCTGTGCTTTTGTGCCGCGTTGCACGTATGGGAAAGCTCGGTGCACTGCCGAGGTTCCCACAGCGACAACGTTTCACGAGGGTGGTCGGCGAAGCGTTGCCTGCCACTTTGCCCTCATGAACAACGCAGCGGCGACGGAGGCGACGCATGGCTGAAACGTTGGTAAGTGTGCACAATGTTTCGCGGCGGTTCGTGAAACCCGTCGGATGGGCCGAGAAAATCGCGAATGCGCTTGGCGCTGACTATCGTGAAGTCGTGGTGCATGCACTCGATGACGTGTCGTTGCGCATCGATCGCGGAGACGTGCTGGGCGTGGTAGGTGAGTCAGGTTGCGGCAAGAGCACCTTGGGGCGCGTCGTTGCCGGATTGCTCGCACCGTCTTCGGGAAGCGTCGAATTTTTGCCGGTGGTTGCGGGCGAAAGCGGCAGCGAAGAGAAGCGTCGCCTTGCGCGTCAGATGATTTTCCAAGATCCGTCGGCATCGCTCAACCCGCGCATGCGCATCGTCGACCAAGTCGGCGAAGCAGCAGTGGCGCACTGTTTTGTGAACGCATCCGAGATGCGCGAGTACGTCGTTGACATGCTAGGCAAGGTGGGCTTGGACGCCAGCTCGCTGACGCGTTATCCACACCAATTTTCAGGCGGGCAACGTGCCCGGATAGGCATTGCGCGCGCTCTCGCCGTGAAGCCACAGCTCTTAGTCTGCGACGAATCTGTCGCCGCGCTCGATGTCTCGATTCAGGCGCAAGTCTTGAATCTGTTTGCGGAGCTTCGTGAGTCACTCGGCCTAACGTACATGTTCATTAGCCACGATCTCGGCGTCGTGCAGCATCTCAGCACGCGGGTTGCGGTCATGTACTTGGGGCGGGTCGTGGAGACCGGGCCCGCAGCGCGTATTTTTTCGTCGCCTCTGCACCCGTACACCAAGGCGCTGCTCGACGCGATGCCGGTGATTCGGACCGGACGTCAAGCGTTTGCGACCATTCGCGGCGAAGTCGCATCGCCCGTGAATCCGCCGTCGGGTTGTCATTTTCACCCACGCTGCCCACGTGCGGAAGCCCGCTGTCGCGAGGAAAAGCCCGCACTTGTACCGCGTGGTGACGTCCACGTGGCATGCCATTTCGTCTAACTTCAATTGAAACAAATTAGCTATGACAAAACGTACTCGCTGGGTGATCGGCAACTGGAAAATGAACGGCACGTTTGCAACCAACGCGGCCTTGCTGCACGCGGTATCCGCAGGTGAAAGCGGAGGCGCTTCGATCGCGGTGTGTGTACCGTTTCCGTACCTGGCGCAAACACAAGCCGCGCTCAGTGGTAAGGCAGTGGGCTATGGCGCGCAAGACGTCAGTCAGCATTCGAGTGGCGCATACACGGGGCAGGTGAGCGCGGCCATGTTGCAGGATTTCGGTGCAACGCTGGCGCTGGTCGGACATTCCGAACGCCGCCAGTACAACCGTGAGACAGATGAGGAAGTTGCAGCAAAGGCTTCGGCGCTCGTAGCGGCGGGCATGACCGCCGTGATTTGCGTCGGCGAGACTTTGGCGGAGCGTGAGGCGGGCAACGCGGAAAAGGTGGTTTCACGGCAGCTCGCGGCCTGCGCGGGCGTCATTTCCGGCGCGCCAGCGGGCAAGATCGTCGTTGCCTATGAGCCAGTGTGGGCGATTGGCACCGGCAAGACAGCGACCGCGGCGGAGGCGCAGGCGATGCACGCGTTTATTCGAGGCGACATGCGACGATTTGGCGCCAGGTCGGACGCCATCAGCATTCTCTACGGCGGCAGCGTGAAAGCCGGAAACGCCGCTGAGTTGTTTGCGCAATCGGACATCGACGGCGGGTTGATCGGTGGCGCAGCGTTGATTGCGTCTGATTTCTTGGCTATCGTGGCGGCCGCCTCATAGTTTTTGTACTGCCAAGCGTCAGGGTTAACCACGTAGCTATGTATAATTTATGGCTATGGAAATTTTTCTTCTCGCAATTCATGTGGTCGCAGCCGTCGCGATTCTCGTGCTCGTGCTCCTGCAGCACGGCAAGGGCGCTGATATGGGTGCGTCATTCGGATCGGGTTCGGCGGGCAGCGTGTTTGGCGCAGCGGGCTCAGCCAACTTTCTGAGCCGTGCGACTGGCATCGCGGCGACCATCTTTTTCGCAACGAGCATCGGCTTGACATACGTCGGCGCTCACCGCTCAACATCCTCCGGAAGTCTGCTTCAAGGCGCTGTGCCTGAGCCGGCGAAGACTGAACAGGCGGCACCAGCGCCCGTTGCTCCTGCGCAGCCTAAGTCCGACATTCCAAAGTAGGTAAAATAATCGTAAGTTACAGCCGTCGTGGTGAAATTGGTAGACACGCTATCTTGAGGGGGTAGTGGCGAAAGCTGTGCGAGTTCGAGTCTCGCCGACGGCACCAACAAAAAGAGCCCTAGGTCGTACGTGATTTAGGTAACAGGGAGGGCGGGGCATCCATTGCATACCGCCTTTTTTTTGGGGATTTTTGATTCATGTCACTACAAGCCTACGTCCCGATCCTGATGTTCATGATCGTGGGCATTGCCTTCGGCTGCGTGCTCTTGGCT
>JAKPSO010000947.1 GCA_029571495.1 Pseudomonadota bacterium | reverse complement strand
CGCGCGGTGCTGCAGCGCAACGACGCGATCCGAACCGCGACCTATGAATTCGCGCCTGATCAAGCCGACTTAGCGCGTCTACGACAAATGCTTTCCGACTGCGACCTGCTCCTCATCGCAGACGGCGACCCGTACATGATGTGGCAAGCAGCGCTTGAACGGCCAGTTTGGGTCACAGATTACGCGTTCAATCCGAAGCACCGACCGGAGGTGGCCGCACGGCTGGCCGAATGGCGCGCGGAACAGGGTGACCCCGAGCTTTGGCTCGCAGCACGTGGCATCACGTTGCTCGTCCAACCGGCGAACGCGCAGTCAGCAGCTTCCGCGACGCCCGTGCGAGCACCAGACGTACACGGAAAGGCATTTCGAGCGTGGCGCATAGCGACGACGCAAAAGTGCGCCCCCGCCGCCGCGTCACTGTAGGCGACTGGTCAAGGACCGCAACGCGAAGCATCCCGCAGCCACGCAACCCACTGCGGGCCAAAGGACATACCGCAGGTCCGCTGTCGGTGCGATGAACAGCAACGGTAGCAAGTAAAGAAAGGCGCTCGCCAACAGGCAATTGGCCGCTGTAGCGTCCGTATCACTTCGCAGGGTAGAACTCGCGTTTGCGGGGGCCACAATGCCACGCTCGCGTCGCGTGCGGAGCAAGCCGATCGCGACAACTGCTGTCCCCACCAGCATCCACATCAACGGTGCGCTCCACCAATGCGGCTTCAGCCAACCGACCCAACGCAACGCGGATTGCAGCCATTCGGGGTTCGAAAAGTGGAGCTTTGGGTTGTCGCGAAATTCGACCTGTACCGGTTCGTCTGCACTCCCGTCCGTCGCGGCGATGCGCTTCGGCGAAAGCATCTTTGCAAAGACGTGAAATCGATGGTCCATGTACGCGCGCGGATTCGCCGTGACCGCGCCGACGAATGCCGTAAGTAAGTCACGTTTTTGGTCGCGACTGAGTCCAATAGTGGAGTTTGCCCAAGTGGCCTTGCTTGTCACGTACAAGGTCACCGCGTTCACTGGATCGTAGCTCGCGCGCAAATCCTCCAACGTCGCGTCCGCGCTGATGGACGCAGGCACCAGCACCTTTCCGGTAGCGACCGAGAGCGCCTGCAGGTCCCAAATCGTGGTGATCGCCCAAGTGTCGGCGTGTACCTTCGACACCGAGCGAGGAACGGTTACATATACCAAGGCCGCACACGCTAGTAAGGCAAACGTCGCAAGCAGTTTGGTGCGGAGCGGCGCATCGTGGCCGCCGCGCTCCGTTCGATGCCATCGAGTTATGGCGAACCACAACAGTGGCGGCAACGAGAGCAAGGCGTTGTGACGCAGCAATACAGTCGCCACCAGCGCCGCAGTGCAAACGGCAATCAAGCACCGTCTCGCGAAAGAAGAATACTCACCGCGCAATGCGAAGTCCAAGCCGAGCGTCGCGGCGAGCAACCAAACTGCAAGCGACACATCAGACCAAACATGCGGCAAGCAAATGATCGCGGTCGGGAACACGCAAAATGCCACGGCGACCGTAATGCGAAGCGCCGCGCTGCGTTGTATCAGCGAAAGATGCGCAACGCATGCCCAGTACAGAATGGAGTGCAGCACGTAGAGCGTCGCGGGCCCGCGTCCGGTACCGGGCGCGTCGAATAGACCGAGCAGAAGCGCTTGGCCCGGCGGCCACAGGGTTGTGATCTCGTGGTGGCGACCCTGCCACCACTGGTAAGCAGAGTCGTGCGTTACGTAACCGGGGAAAAACGCGGTGACTTGTAAACCCGCCGCTACCACGCATATCAGAAGCGGAACGCACCAGCTCGCCCACGAGCGGGCGCTGGCGACGTGTGACATGCGTCCTCGCCGCGCGTTAGATGTGCATGCCCGCAGCCACGCCGACCACCACGCCGAGTGCAGCGACGCCGTACATGCCGTATTCCACCCAACGTTTCTTGGTCAAGAGCGCGATGGCGGCGAGGGCGATGGCGATTTGAAGCGCGGTGGTCGCTTGCGCCCAGCGGTGATGCTGGTGCATTTCGTCGGCGCTCTTCTTGTCCCAGTCTTTGGCTTCCTGTTCGAGCTTTTCGGCATCTTTTTTGATGTCGCCTTTCTCCTTTTTGTAGCGAGCGATTTCCTCTTGGTAAAAGGCTTTCTTTGCTTCCGGAGCGAGGTCAAGCGCCAATTCGCTCAAGTTTTGTTTGCTACTTTTCGCCTGGTAGTAGTTCCACTGATTCGACGCTTCGGTCTTCTTGATTGCCGCGTCGTTCTTGTAGAGACCGGCGTTGGCCTGTGTCGCGCCACCCATGTAAGCAAACAGAGCGCCTACCGTTGCGATGATGGCCGTAACCACCGCGATCGCGCCGGCGTGCGTGTCGCCTTGCGAACCATGGTGCGCCGCGTGCTCGAGTTCGTGATCGTGAGGGCCGTGTACGTGAAATCCGCCGCCTGACATAGTGTGCTTCCCAAAAAAACGTCTGCTGTTAAATCAATGTTACGGTGTGAGTGACGCTACCCGCGCGGTCGTGGCGCGCAGTGAGGTTTACCGATGCGCCGGCTTGGCCACGCACAATCCACGTAAAGCGTTGCCGGTCCTGCGTCGCGTTGGCGCCGGGGAAGAAACTCACCAGCGTGTGATGGTTGTTGCGCCCTTCGAGTTGCGATCCTTCAACGCGCGCTTTGCCTTCGACGAGCGATGCGCCTGCTGGCAGCGCAATTTCTCCGACAACACCACGCACCAACTTGTTCTTACGCGTCAGTTTGCTCACGTCGCTCGGTAGATAGCCCGTGTTGTGCACGCCAAAGTCGATACGCCATAAGTCGTTGCCGAGCGCGGTCACTTTGGTCGAGTGATGTTCGAGCTTCGGCGACATCAGTGCTTGGAAAATAATCCACTCCGGAAACTTGTTAACCTCTTTTTCCATGAGGTGTGGCGGTGGGTTGCTAAACGTAGCGAAGCGATTCCAGCCGCCGAGTTCGACTTTGCCGAGATCGGGATGGTCGTAGGCATACCAGTCCACATAGCCCTTGCCTTGGTGCGTTTCGTCCGTCCACTTCAAGAGCTTCA
>JAKPSO010000942.1 GCA_029571495.1 Pseudomonadota bacterium | reverse complement strand
GCGGGTGTTGTCGAATCTTCCGCCGATGACCGTTTCAAACCCGGTGATAAGGTGATCGCACATTCGTACGACGTCGGCGTTGCCCATCACGGCGGTTACGCGCAGAAGGCACGCATTCCCGCTGCATGGCTCGTCCCCGTTCCTTCCGGAATGACCACCTATGATGCAATGACCTATGGCACCGCTGGCTTCACCGCTGCGCAGGCCGTGCATCGGATGCAGCACGACGGCCTGAATCCAGCGATGGGCCCGGTCTTGGTCAACGGCGCGACGGGCGGCGTCGGTATGGTGGCTATCGAAATTCTCGCGAAACTCGGTTACGACGTCGTGGCCGTCACTGGGAAGGAAAAGGACGTTGAGCTTCTGAAGTCCATCGGTGCGAAAAGTGTCCTTATCCGCGGGCAATTTGAAATGACTGAAAAACCGCTTGGCAGCGAAACCTACGCCGGAGCGGTCGATAACCTTGGCGGCGAGCAATTATCGTGGCTAACGCGCGTGATGAAAGTCGGTGGCACCATCGCGAGCGTCGGTCTCGCGCAGGGCTGGGAAGTCAAAACGACCGTCATGCCCTTCATTCTGCGCGGTGTGTCGCTGCTCGGAATCGACAGCGTAAATTGCCCGATGGGCTTGCGTCGTGAGCTGTGGGCCAAACTGGCGCACGCGTGGAAGTGCGAAAAACTCGCAAGCCATTGCCGCACGGTGTCATTCGCCGAATTGCCCAGCGTTTTTGACGCCTATGTCAAAGGCGCGGTGACCGGGCGTACGGTCGTTAAGGTGGCATAGGTTTCCGCCGTCGAGGGCCTTATGGCGTCTGATCGGCTAACACATACGCCGCCGCGTCATAGTGATCCGCATCCGGCCGGAGCGGTGCGACTAGTCTGATTTTGTGTTGACGCCGGTGCGTATTCCCCACCCGTCAACGTGAAAATTTCCAAATTCTGTTGTGCTTTCAACACACTACGCCTAATTCTTAAAGTAGACGGCTCGAAATTTGCAAAATTGACTAGTGCTTTTTGAGAATTGCCGGGTTATATTGACAACTGTGAATTAGTCCCCAAAGAACGGGGGCCTGTTCGCGCATCAAAAAAAACCGGATCCAGTCGGTCCAGTGGGGAATGAAATGTCGCAAGTTGAAGTCAAAAGCGTCCGCAAGAATCGGTTCGGTTCATTTGTCGCGCTGTTAGGCGTCTTATCCGCGTTCGGTGCGATGAGTGCACATGGGCAAAACTTCTTGATTAACAAGAAGTTCGTGGCCAGCGCGACAGCGGTGCCAGGCACTCAAGTGAACGTCTTGGGGCCTGGACAGACGTCGTTCCTTGAGTTCAATCTTTTCAACTCGGCGTCGGGGAATCTCTCCAGCAATATGACCGACGTGCTCCCGGCCGGCATTAAGGGAGATACGACCTTCACGCCAGTGGTGACCGACTACAACGGCACGGTTAACGGAAGTGGTTGCAGTGCGGCTGGAGCGACGCTAACCGCAACGACGACGACGATCACGATTTCGAACTTTACGCTTCCAAACACGCCAGCTGCGGGTATCAAGCCCGATTGTCGCGTTGTGTTTCGTGTCATTGGCGACCCTGCTGCATTGCCCGTGGGTCAGTCCAACGTAACCAACACCGTCCCTGGAGCCTCAACTTCAGCAACGGGGCCCGGTTGCGCTCCGTGCAATAGCGATCCGTTCAGCGCGAGCCTTCAGGTCCTACCGATTATCAACGCCGGCTTGTCGAAAGCGTTTAGTCCAAGTTCTGTTCCGATCAACGGAAACAGCGTGATGACCTTCACGATTGCTAACAACGCGAGTTATCCGTTGAATAACGCGACTCTGACCGACGCTTTGCCGGCAGGCGCTGTTCCGCAAACGTCGCCCGCGCCTTCTTCGAGTTGCGGCGGCTCCGTTGCGGTTTCTGGCCAGAACGTTACGCTCTCCGGCGGCACGATTGCCGCAAGCGGCTCTTGCACCGTCACGGTTACGGTGAAGGGCACCGTTGGTGGCACGGTAACCAACAATATTCCGGTCAACGCGCTCACGACGACCGAGGGCGTGACGAACAGTGCCGCCGCGACTGCGCCGCTTACCGTGCTTGACACGCTGTCCATCGAGAAGCTACACGATGGCAGCACGCTAGTGACTAAATCTGCAGGACAAATGATCGTGACACGAGTGCGTTTCACGAACTACTCAACCGCTTTGACGAGCGCGACCTTGACGGACAACTTGCCGGCCGGGCTCGTTTTGGCAGCGAATCCGAATGCCGTCAGTTACTGCGGCGGGACCGCGACCGCAGTTGCTGGTGCATCGACATTTTCAATGTCTGGCATGACGATTCCAGCGGCGGACTTGATCTCGGGCGCTCCTGGGATGTGTGACGTCTACTTTAATACCGTCGTCACTTCGGCAGGTTCTAGTCCGATTACGAACACGATCAATCCAACCGATGTCACCAATACGCAGGGCAAACAGCCGGTCGCTGCGACTTCGGCTGGGGTCACGAGAGTCGTCACCCCGGGGCCTGGAGGAGCGCCTAACGGCGGGAATTGGGGCGAGATGGGGGTTCAAAAGGGGTTTGCTGGCAATTGCTGCGATGGCGTCAACTATGCCCTCATTGACCAAGGCCAAACTTCGTGGTTGTACATCAGCGCGTTCAATCCTGGCTATGACTGGCGTTACACGAACGGCACGGTGACCGACGTGCTCCCGTTGGGCGTTCAGGTTGACGTTCCGGCAGTCCCTGGTGGGCCGGCGTATACGCCAGTGAGCGGGACTGACGTCACATATCAGAATTGGCAGGGTTCCTCGAACGCTGGTCCGAACAACACCGGCACACCAAGCGGCAGTTGGTACCAAGGTTGCGCTAACACGGGCCAAGTCACCGTGACGCGTGATCTCGCTGGTCAGGACACGATCACGTATTCCGGTTGGTCAACGAAAGCGCTCTCCGAACTTGCTGCTGGTACTGGTGCAAGTTGGTACAACTCTGGCTGTTGGTTCAATATCCGTGTCAAGGGTGTGACACCTGGCGCGTACGTGGGCGGTTCAGCACCCAATAAACCGCTCAACACCATTCCGGTTGGCAACATCATAACTACGCAAGGCGTGACGAATCCTGTCGTTGCCACCGCGCCGATTACGGTTCTTTCTGACGTCGGTGTGCAAAAGACTTTCAATCCGCACGTCATCACCAGCGGCCTACCGGCGAAGATCACGCGCCTGACCATTTGGCTGACAAATAAGTCGGCGACGGCACAAACCAACGCCGCGTTGACGGACACACTGCCGACGCTCACTGGTTGGACCGTTCAGGTGGCCAGTCCGGCAAATACCAGCACAACTTGTGGCGGAACGGTTACAGCAGTGCCAGGCTCTGGCACCGTGGCCTTGTCGGGCGGCACTATTCCGGCTGGAACGATTGCATCCCCCGGCAAATGTTCTTTCTCAGTTGACGTCGCAGTGACCGGCCCGGGCGGCAACAACGGCCCACTCTTTAACGTCATTCCTCCCGGCGCCCTCACGACCGCCACGCCGAATCTGACCAATATCGTTGAGGCCAAAGCTTCGCTGTATACGCGAGTGCGAAACATCGTTTTGAACAAAGTGTTTGGAAACGGTGGCGCTGCCCAAGGCGGCACGCCGGTACCTATGACAATTACAGTCACCGGCGACCAGTGGGAACTGAACAACGTCAGCTTCAGTGACAACCTGTTGTCTGTGCAGCCAGGCTTGGTGATCGCGCCGAACCCAAATATGTCGACGACGTGCCGCACAATAGACACGACGACAGCGCCATTCGTATGGACTGACACGTCGGTTTTCTACCAGTCATTGGTACCGCCTTCGGTCACGGCGGTTGCAGGCGCGACCACGATATCAATGTCGGGTGCCTATTTCCCTGGGTCCAATTACATCGCGAACGGCATGGCCGGTCAGATTAATGCCTGCACAGTGACAGTTGACGTTGTCGCAAGCACGACAGGTAACAAGACAAATACGATTCCCGCGAATAACGTCACTACGACCGAGGGTGCGACGAACGCAAGCCCAACGTCTGCGACGCTAACCGTTCAACCAAACACGCAACTCGTCAAATCGTTTGCCCCGACGAGCGTGGCGGCCGGAACGCCGTTCACGTTGACGTTCACCATCTTCAATGTGAATACATCGCCACAAGCGGACTTCAACATTGTTGACGCACTGCCTGCGAATGTCACGGCAACTTCCGTTGCGTCCAACACATGTGGCGGTACGCTGACGGTCACGGGCGGTGGTACGGGAATCTCTCTTGCAGGCCCTGGCACCAGCGTTGCGGCGAATGGAAGTTGTAACTATGTCCTGAACATGGTGAGTAACGCCCCGGGCGCGTACACGAACAACCAAAGCAATATCACTGCCTCTGCGATCATCAACAAGACGACCACGACGACGGTGACGGTAACGGCGCCGACGACGTTTGATCTTGCAATTGCTAAGACAATTGACGCAACGACACCTGCGCCGTACTTCCCAGGTATCAGCACGGTCAAGTACAACTTGGTGGCGACCAACAACGGTCCCGGCCCATCGCAAG
>JAKPSO010000862.1 GCA_029571495.1 Pseudomonadota bacterium | reverse complement strand
AAATAGCCGTTACAAGGTGATTTGATGAATAGTCGACTTATAAAAAAAATGTTCTCAAAGCGCCGCTTTTAAGCCGATAGCGGCCAAAAGCTGTACCACCAATTGGCCGCCAATGTCGTGCGGTTTAAAACGAGCTTGCAGCGTGCTGCAACTCGCAAATAAAAAAATAATTCAACAAAAACAATAAGTTACGTTTGTAAAGAAACGGGCGCTTCAGTATTCCGTTCGGCAGCAGCACTGCGATCAATCGAACCACGTCGCTGACAGTAGGCATTCACTCGTGCAGAATCAACCTGTCATCAATTTGTCATCTTTCGGGGTAACTTATGGAAATTAAACGCAAGCGCATCGCTATTGCTGTGCTGAACGCGATGGCCGCTATGGCGGTCACCGGGGTCGCGTCGGCACAGTCCGGCGAGCCGCAACGAGTCGACCGTGTCGAAATCACGGGCTCGTCGATCAAACGTGCGGACGCTGAAACGGCGCTGCCGGTCACCGTCATCAAACGCGAAGACATCGAACGTTCCGGCGCGATCACGGCGCAGGACATGGTGAACCTTATCCCGGCGAACTTCGGCGGCACAGTGATCGCCAACAACGTAGGTAGCACCGGTAACCCGTCTACGGCGAATCTTCGCTCGCTCGGCTCGCAGTACACGCTCGTGCTGTTGAATGGTCGCCGCATCGCGAACTACGCGTTCGGCAATAGCCCAGTGGACCTGAACTCCATTCCGCTCTCCGCGATCGAACGTATCGAAGTGCTGCGTGACGGCGCTTCCGCGCTGTACGGCGCTGACGCGATCGGCGGCGTGATCAACTTCATCCTGCGCAACGACTACCAAGGCGTCGAAGTCGGTGCCTACGGCACGAAGACCGAGCAGGGTGGCGGCGATGTGACCAGCGTGAGCCTGACGGCCGGCTTCGGCGACCTGAAAAAGGATCGCTTCAATGCCTTCCTGACGTTGAGCCATCAAGAAGACGACGTCCTCAAGGCCTCACAGCGTGACTACGCGAACACGGCAGTACGTCCTGACCTCGGCATCAACAAGGCTTCGCCGCGCAACGGTGTGCCGAACCTGAACTTTACCGACACGCTCGGTAACAAGTACGTCGGCGTGAACCCGTATCGCTACAAAAACTGCGTGTTCCCGGAAATGGGTCTGACGTCCATCAACAGCGCCACGAACTGCGGAACTGACTACGTTAAGTTCATCGACTTGATTCCGAAGGCAACGCACGACACCGCGGTCGGTCGATTCCTGTATCAGCTCGCTCCAGATCACTTGTTGTACGCCGAAGCGGTGTACGCCAAAGACGAAGTGACCTCAACCTACTCGCCTGCTCCGTACACCAAGTCGATGGTTTACCCGACGACGGGCCGCTTCTACCCGACGTCCATCACGATCCCTAAAGGATACAAAACGACTGCGGACTACAAACTCGCTAACGGGACGATCCTGCCCGCTGGCACGGTGTTGACCTCCGACATCGTGGTGACCCCAACAGGACCGCTCTCGGGGACGTGGCGTACCGTTGCAGGCGGTGGTCGTACTGACATCACCGACACGACGAATACTCGCTTCCTCGTGGGCTCTAAGGGCACGCTGGCTGGCTGGGACTACGACATCGGTTACACGTACGCCAAGAATGATGGCGAAATCAGC
>JAKPSO010000841.1 GCA_029571495.1 Pseudomonadota bacterium | reverse complement strand
AACTTGGCTTCCGTTGCACGCCGCCCCAGCGTCAGGGGTTTCTGCCGGGCTTGAAGCCCGTGCGATCTATCGGTACAACCAGAAGGGAAATTCAAATGCTGGATTTAGTTTTTCAAGTGAAACAATTGTGTACTCAAACGCGCAGAGGGAGCTATGCGACGCGCGCGGACCGGGAGCGTATTCTCAAGTCGATGGCGTCGGAAATGGCCACACAGTTCCCGGGCCTTCAGCTTAAGAATTTGGCCCTGCAACACGTTAGATGGTACGTCACGCGACTTATGTGTGAGGCGTCGTCGCGGACGGGGCGTCCGCTCGGAGTCGGCACTCAGAAGAATCGGCTGGCCGCAATACGCTGGCTTCTGAGTGCCATTGGAAAGCAGAATCTACTTGCCAGCGACAATGATTCCGTCGGCGTTGCTCGTAGAAGTTACGTTGCCCGAGATTCGAAGGCGGTTGATGCGAGCGATGACTTGATTGAAGAGATCGCACTTCACAATCAGTGGGCCGCCGCGTCGCTCCGCTTAACCCGCGAGTTCGGCTTGCGCGTCGAGGAGTCCTTGAAATTCGTAGCTGCGGTCGCTGACCTACACACTGAGATTCGGCTGGCTAGGGCCTGGTGCAAGAATGGCGTTTCGCGCTCGATTCCGCTTCGAACGGTCGCGCAACGCTTCGCGCTAGACGCTGTCCTATTGGTCGCAGGGACGGGATCGCTCATCCCGCCCGAAATGTCGTACGTAGAGCACCTGCGTCGCGTGCGTGAACTCTTAAGCCTCTTTGGTCTTCATTCTCGGCACGGACTCCGGCATCAGTACGCGCAGTCACGCTACTTCGAACTCACTGGACTCCGCTGCCCCGTGCAAGGCGGCCCGCAAGCATTCGAGCTGACTGAAAAAGAGTACAGGAACAGTCGCGCTGCTCGACAAACGGTTACATATGAATTGGGGCATAGTCGCGCGAGCATCGTTTCCGTTTACTTGGGGTCGATGACAGCGGGTGCGACCGCGCGGGACCCATATTTAGATTCGCGCTGACGGTGTGGCTGTGAATCACGCAGGCGCGGTTCGCGATGTCTCGCTCAATGGGGTGCGTCGGCAACACTCGCATTGACATTTGCGCTCGCCACGCCCGTTCATGCGACGCGTGTGCCGATTGTTTGATCCGAAGGCTCGCGCCGCTAGGAATATCTTTCCGCGCGAGCAACTGGCTGACCTCGTATCCGCAAGGGCTGCTTGTGTGCGAACGTCGAACGCTCCCGATAAAAGGTTCGAGCAAGCTAGCAGGGGCTTAATTCGGATCTGTGCTGATGGCTTTGCCGCGCTTAACCGCGTTAGCGTTTAGCGCAGTGGAGCAGGATGTACGGCGCGTGATACGCTGATACTCCTCTGAAAATAACGCGGGCGGTACCACCTTTAGCCTCGCGATCACGATTACGGCGATGCAATCCAGTAGCTTGTACAAATTTGGCTCATTTGACGCGCGTTTGCAGCGTTTGCGGCGGTCGAAATGAGTCGATACAACGCAGAGATATCTGCCGGTTCGCTGATGCCGCTTGAGAGTCGCAGAATTGCGGCGCTCTTACAGACCAATCCCAGCGAAGCGGCGTGGATTCAAGCGGTTGAAACCGACAACATTCTGCAAA
>JAKPSO010000829.1 GCA_029571495.1 Pseudomonadota bacterium | reverse complement strand
TTGGTACGCCAAATCGTATCAACGCTCGCATGTGAACACGACGTGCAAGCTCATGCTGATGCAGCACGCGTTTGAGGTGCTCGGGTGCGCGGTCGTCGGCTGGCGCGCAAGCCACATGAATCTAGCGTCGCAGCGCGGGCTTGAACGCCTCGGCGCGAAGCGCGACGGCGTACTGCGCCACCACGCGCCGATTCGCGACGGCAAGGTGCGCGACACGGTGATGTACTCGATGCTCGCGGACGAGTGGCCCGCAGCGAAGGAAAAACTGGAAGCCAAACTCGCGTCGGGGCACACGCAAAGCGTTGCGCCAGCGGAGGTAACACTCGCGCCGATCACTGCCGACAATTTAATTGCGGTGCTCAGGCTCACGCCCGGCGCAGTCGGCGAGCGCATGGTCGCGACCAACGCCATCTCCGTCGCGCAAGGCGCGTACAGTGCCAATGCTGTGCCGCGCGCGATCATGGCGGGCGACAAGATCGTGGGCTTTCTCATGCTCTACGACCCGACGCTCGACGCAGTCCTCGCCGCGAAAGACGAAGCGCACATCGACAGCGTCGATCTTTGGCGCTTCATGGTCGATTTTCAGCAGCAAGGCAAAGGCTACGGTGAGGCCGCGATTTTGCAGGCCGCACGCTACGCCGCGACGCGCCCCGGCATCACCAAAATGCGCTTGTCGTACGTCCCCCGCGAAGGCAACCCATCGCCGTTTTACAAGCGCATGGGATTCATGGAAACGGGTGAAAAGGATGGCGTTGAAATCGTGATGGAGCAGGCGCTCAATGCGCTGCTTGCGCGGGCACGATAGGGGTAGGGTGGACACCCCGTGCCCACCAAGCGGTGGCAAATCAACGATGGATGCGTAGCAAAGGTTTGGTGGGCAGAGGCTGCCCACCCTACTCGCCGAAATCCTCGCCCGTGTCGCCCATCCAATCGGCGGAGTACCCCCCCGATTTCACGTACCGGTGAAACGTCGACCACGGCCAATCGGCGACGCGGGGCACGAGCCCGTGTTTCACCGGATTGGAATGCAAGTAGTCGACGCATCGTGCGAAATCAGCGTCGTCACGTACCGTGTGTTCATAAAAGCGGCGTTGCCACAGCGTGCTTTCGCGATGCGAGCGTTTTGAATCGTTGATCCAGTCGTCGCGTTTGCGATCCGCGAGTAACACCGACACCGTGCGTTTGATGAGTGACCAGCGCGTTGAATAGTCCGTGTCACCCGGAGGCAGCGTCCACACCGCGTGCAAATGATCCGGCATCAACACCAAAGCATCGATGACAAACGGCCGCGCCGCACGGCAGCGCGCAATCGCATCATGCAACGCAGCGCGTGCATCCGCATCCACCAACCACGGTTGGCGGCGATACGTCACCACAGTAAAGAAAAACGTCCCACCCGGAACGAACGCACGGCGATAGTCAGGCATCGCAAAAGGTTAGCGCAATTCAAGCGAGACGTAGGGTGGGCACCCCGTGCCCACCATCACCGCGTTAGAGGATTGATTCGTTTGCCAACGTTTGGTGGGCACGGGGTGCCCACCCTACCCGGCTACAGCATTTGGTATGGCGCGCTGTCGATCATGACGCCGCGAATTGAGAGTCGAATCAAGACCGTTTTTCCTGGCCACGAGGGCGTAGTCCAGTTAACTACGAGACTTGATGTCCCGTTAGATGTAATAGTCAAACTGGCACCGGTCAGAGTTGCGCCATTGCTTGTATCAATAGGAGCAGCAGTAACGATTGTCCCTACAGGAATGCTCGCATTCAACGTGATGGTGCCGGTCCCGACCGAACCAGATGCGTTGTCGAAGTTTGGCATACTCTCAGCAGTTTTCCCAAGAAGCGCACAACCATTCGCCCGCGTCCCCGTGACCCCCACATTCCCCGCCGCATCCACCACAGCCCGCACCGACTGAATCGCATCGCTTACTGACCCCGCATACGTCGTGTTTGGATCAGTGGCCTGTGCGTTGAGCGAGGGCGCGCTGCCGAGCGACAACGCGGCGATGGCGATGGCCGGTAGCAACACATTCCATGCGCCACGCACGCGCCGATTACGGTACGCGGCGACGACGCCCATGAGCCCAGCGAGCAACACGAGGCTCAGCGTGCCGAGCGTGGGCACGGAGGCAGCGGTTACGCTGCCCGCCTTGGTGAAGGTAATTTGTCGCGACAGCACGTTGGCGGTGCAGGTAGAGCCTGCGGTGAGCGCATCGCTGGTGACGCGTGCGAAGAACGAAAGGG